>DASZXE010000797.1:0-3129 GCA_035546475.1 Kofleriaceae bacterium | reverse complement strand
CGACGGCCGCCGGCGCCGCCCCGCCGCTCGCCCGCCCGGCGCGCTTGCGCCTCGCCGCCGGCCGCGCGGTCGCCTTGGCCTTCATCCGTCGATTGCTAGCGCGTCCGCCCCGCGCCGTTCAACTGCTCGTCCCGCGGCGCCGGGCATGCTCGCCCTGGGCGCGAGGTCGCCGTCCTGCCGCCAGCCGGGCTGCGTCGACGGAGCGCCGGCGATGAATCCGCCCGCTCGCCCCGAGCGGAGCGTGCGCAGCGCGCGAGGTCGCCACCGCGCAGCGGTCGAACGACGCGCAGCCGAGCGCGCTCACCGCGTTGCCAGGAATGCGTCTCTGACCCGCGGACGACCAGCCAGGGGATCGAGCTCGTCGTCGCCGGGCGATCACGATCGTGATCGTCGTTCCTGGCAACCCTGTCAGGGAACGTCCGGCTCGTCCTCGACCGGAGGCATCCGGCCGGCGGCCTCGTTGTAGCCGTTGCGGGCGCGCGCGTTGTCGGGGTCCGCCTGCAGCGCCTTCTTGAAGGCCGCCTCGGCGGCGGTGACGTTGCCGCTGTTCAGGTAGGCCTCGCCGAGCAGCGTGTTGATGCGCGAGCTGTGCGCCGCGAACCGGCTCGCCTTCTTCAGGTAGCCGATCGCGCCGGCGTACTGGCCCTGCTGGAGCGCGACCTCGCCGAGGCCGATCAACGCCTCGAGGTTCGACGCGTTCGACGCCAGCGCCTTGTTGAAGTTGCCCGCCGCGCCGACCGGATCGCCGCTGCGCAGCGCCGCGTCGCCCGCGTTCGCGTAGAAGTCGGCGAGCTTCGCCGCGTCCCCACCGGCCTCCGGCGCGCTCGGCGCGCTGTCGTCCGCCACGTCGTCGGTGCCGTCGTCGCTCGAGCCGCCGATGCCGGCGCGCCGCTCGAGCTCGCTCGGGCCGTCGTCGTTCGAGGCCTCCGGGTGGGTCGCCCCCGGATCCGGGATCGCCGTCGTCGCGTGGCGCGTGCCCGCCGGCTTCACCGCGTGCGTGGCCGGCGTGGTCGTGGCCGCGTGCGGCGGGGTCGTCGCCGCGACCGTCGTGGCCGGAGCGGGCTTGACCACCGCGGCCGTCGTCGTCGCGGGCCCGGGCACCGGCACCGTCATCGCCGGCACCGGCGTCTTCTGCAGCGGCGCGTCGAGCGGCGGCGGCGCCGCGTCGACCGGCGGCGGCAGGGCCGGCGCGTCGATCGGCGCCGGTCCGGCATCGAGCTGCTGCACCGACGCCTGCTGCGGCCCGGCGCTGCCGCCACCGCGGCGGCCGTGGCCGGCGATCAGCAGCACGATCAGGCCCACCGCCGCGATGCCGCCGGCGATCAAGGCCGGCTTCACCCAGCGGCGCGGCTCGGGCGCGTACTCCTCGTCGTCGTCGTCGTACGCGCTGCCCGGATGGATCGTCCGCCGCGCGCGCGCGACCGAGCTCTCGCCGTCGCCGCTGTCGAACCACGAGCTCGACAGGTTGCCGCTCTGGCCGAGGTCACCCTCGCTGCCCCACCGGCGCGCACGCGGCCGCGACGCCTCACCGGCCTCGGCCTCGGTCTCGTCGTCGTCGTCCGCGGCGTCGTCGCCGGTCGAACCGGCCACCGACGTCGCCGCCGACGAGGCCGCCGCCAGCGACGCCGACGACGTGGCCGCCGCCGACATCGACCGGGCCGCCGCCGCCGAGGGCGTGGGCGTCGGCTCCGCGGGCGCGGGCGTCTCGCGCGGGCGCGCGACCGGCGCCGACGGCAGCGCGACGGACGACTCGGCCAGCGGTCCTGGCTGCGCCGACCAGTCGGCCGACATCGCCGGCGCAGACGGCGCAGGCGGCGCGGACGTCACCGGCGCCGGCGCCGCGGCAGCGACCCCGGGCGCCGCCGCTCCGGCCGACGGCGTCACCGCCGGCACGCCGACCGCCGGCGTCCCGGTCGGCCCGCGCCTCGAGGAGCTCCCCGCGCTGCCACCATCCACCACCGGCGCCGGCACCGGCTCGACGACCGTCTCGCCGGTGTGCAGCCCCAGCCGCAGCGCCTCGACCATCCGCGCCGCGGTCAGGAACCGGTCGTCCGGCGCCTTCGCCAGCATCCGCATCACCGCCGCCTGCATCCACTGCGGGACGTCGGCGCGGTGCTCGCGCAGCGCCATCGGCGGGTGGCTGACGTGCTTCGACAGCACCTCGAAGACCTTGTGGCCGACGAACGGCGGCGCGCCGGTCAGCATCTCGTAGCCGATGCAGCCGAGCGAGTAGAGGTCGGCGCGCCGGTCGATCGAGTCGCCCTTCGCCTGCTCCGGCGACATGTAGCGCGGGTCGCCGAACGTCATGCCGAGCGACGTCGACGCGGCGCCGCCGCCGGTCTCGACCAGCTTCGACAGCCCGAAGTCGAGCAGCTTGACGAAGTTCGCCTTGCCGCGCCGCACCGACAGGAAGATGTTGCGCGGCCGCAGGTCGCGGTGGACGAAGCCGACCGAGTGCGCGAACGCGAGCGCGTCGCCGACCTGCATCATCACGTCGGCGGCGCGGTCGACGTCGAGGCGGCCCTCGCGCGCGAGCGTCTGGTCGAGCGTCTCGCCCTCGAGCAGCTCCATCGCCAGGTAGAGCCGGTTGTCGGGCGTGCGGCCGAAGTCGTGGATCTCGACGATGTGCTCGTTGTCGAGCTCCGCCACCGACGTCGCCTCGCGGCGGAACCGCTCGACCGCGAGGTCGTCGCGCGACAGCTCGTCGTGCAGCACCTTGATCGCGACCCGCCGGCGCAGGGTCACGTGCTCGCCGCGGTAGATCGTCCCCGACTTGCCCTGGCCGATCCGCTCCTGGATCAGGAAGCGATCGCCCAGCACCTTGCCGAGGAGGTCGTCGCCGGCCTCCTTGACGCGCGGCGACCCGCAGCCGGGACAGAACAGGGCGCTCGGCGCCAGCTCGCGGCGGCAGGACTGACAGATCACGACGGCAGGGTTCATCGGAGCTGCGGGCATGGTCCGGTTCGCCGGACCGAACGCCAGGATAGCGTACACGGTGCGGCGACCCACGCCATGCTGCACGACGTGGGCCAGCAACCTCTCACCGGGTCGAGGCGGCGGCGCCTCTCGAAGATCCAGCCGGTTGCGCGCCCGCCGGCCCGCGTGTCTGACGAGAATCCGAAGGTGGCT
>DASZXE010000796.1:0-1598 GCA_035546475.1 Kofleriaceae bacterium | reverse complement strand
CGTCCGCGGGCAGCGGCTCCTCCACGAGCAGCTCCAGGCACAGCCGCGTGGTGTGGTGCGCGCCGGTGCCGAACGCCTGGCCGGGGTCGATGACCAGGTCCATCAGGTCGTCGCGCGCCGGCTCCCACGGCGGCCGCACGTACACCCGGCCGCCGACCTCGATCGGCCGGTGGAACTGGCGCCAGCGGTCGGCCCAGTCGTCGGCGACCTCGGTCGTGCGCACCTCGACCAGCGCGCCGCCGGCCGCGGCCTCGACGTCGGGCAGGTCCGGCAGCTCGCCGGGCGCGCCGTAGACCGCGTACTCGACGATCGCGCCGCCGTCGACGTCGGCCTCCTCGACGCCGGACGGCGCGAGCGCCAGCAGCTCGGCGAGGACGACGTCGGCGTCCTCGCGCTTGACACGCACGGCCAGGCGGATCACGGGCTACTTGCCGAACAGCCGGCGCAGCTTGCCGACCATCGACTCGTCCTCGGCGCGCAGCTGCTCGGCGCCGATCGAGTCCGACAGCTCCTGCAGCAGCGCGCGCTGCTGGGCGTTCAGGCGCCGCGGGATGACGACGTTGGCCACGACGCGCAGGTCGCCGAAGCGCCCCTGGCGGCGCAGCACCGGCATGCCCTTGCCCTTGACGGTCAGCACCGTCCCCGGCTGCGTCCCGGCCGGGACCTCGACCTCGACGTCGCCGTCCGGGTGCTCGATGGTCAGCGTCGTGCCCAGCGCCGCCAGCGGCGCCGGGAGGTCGCCGACCGTCACCAGGTCGTCGCCGTCGCGCAGGAAGCGCTCGCCGAGGTCGACCTGGACGACGACGTAGAGGTCGCCGTTGGGCCCGCCGTGCTCGCCCGCGTGGCCGCGGCCCGACAGCCGGATGCGCTGGCCGTCGGAGATGCCCGCCGGAACGTCGACCTCCAACTGGCGGTGGCCGACGACCAGGCCGCGGCCGTCGCAGACCTCGCACGGCGTCTGCGGGATGCGCCCGTCGCCGCCGCACTTGTCGCAGGCCACCTGGCGGACGACCTGGCCGAACGGCGACCGCGTCACCGCCTGCAGGATCCCCTGGCCGCCGCACCTGTCGCAGGTCTCGATCGGCGTGCCGGGCTCGGCGCCGTTGCCGTGGCAGCGCTCGCAGCGGTCGATCGCCTCGAACGACACCTCCACCTTGGCGCCGCGGTAGGCCTGCTCGAGGCCGATCTGCGCGGCGATCGCGATGTCCTCGCCCTGGCGCGGGCCCGTGCGCATGCCCCCGCCGCCGCCGAACGCGCCGCCGAAGAACGCGTCGAAGAGGTCGGAGATGTTCCCGAAGCCGTCGAAGTTCGGCGCCTGGCCGCCGCTGCGCAGGCCCTCGTGGCCGTAGCGGTCGTAGGTCGCGCGCCGCTGCGGGTCGCTGAGGATCTCGTAGGCCTCGGCCGCCTGCTTGAACTTCTCCTCGGCGTCGGGGTCGTGGCTGTTGACGTCGGGATGCAGCTCGCGCGCAAGCCGGCGGAACGCCTTCTTGATGGTGGTGTCGTCGGCGTCGCGCGGGACGCCGAGCAGCTCATAGGGGTCGCTGGGCAAGGTGGAGCTCAAGAGCCGTACACATCCTCGATGAAGCGCGACAGCTCAT
>DASZXE010000795.1:0-30639 GCA_035546475.1 Kofleriaceae bacterium | reverse complement strand
TGTGGGCCTCGCTCGAGCAGGGTGACGTCACCGGCGACGATCGCGCGCGGCAGCTCCGCGGCGCCGCCGCCGACGCGCTCTACACGCTCCTGGCCGCCCACGACTTCAACCAGAGCCGGGTCGCGGTCGTGCTCGGCACCTCGCGCACGACGGTCGTGAAGCTGATGGCCGACCTCGGCCTGCCGCGCGCCACCGACCTCGACCGCGCCGTCATCGACGAGGCGTGCGCGCGCGAGGGCGGCGATCTCGACGCGGCCGCCCGGCGCCTGCGCGTCTCGCCGCACGCGCTGAAGAAGCGGCTGACCCTGCTCAACCTGGCCGAGCCGCGGCCGCGATCCTGACAGCGGTGTCGCGGCGCGCCCGCCGCCGGGCCGCGCGCCGCGCGCAACTCCACGTCGCGACTCCAGGCCCGCTGGCAAGCGGCTTGCGAGGTGCCGCCGCCGTGCGCTCCAACCTCCTCCTCCGCGTCGCCGTGGCCGCGGTCACGCTGTCGGCGGCCGCGCCCGGCGCCGCGCGCGCCGGCGACGACGATGACGATGACCCGGGCGGCGGCTCGATCCTCGCCGTCGGTTTCGGCCCCTCGGCGCGCGTGAGCGGCGGCCTCGCCGCGCGCGTCCACGGCGACGGCGCCGCCGGCCGCATCCGCTTCGGCGGCCGCATCGGCCACTGGGGCTACGAGCTCGACACCAGCGTCATCGCGCTCGCCGCCGACGACCTCGGCGACCTCGACGACGTCGGCATCGTCCTCGCGGTCCCGACCTTCGCCTGGTACCCGGTCGCCGGCCACCACGCGCAGCTCGCGCTCCGCGGCGGCCTCGGCTACGGCAGCCTCGCCGGCGATCACCTCGGGCCGGCGCCCGCCTGCTCCGCGGGCGACCCCGAGTGCCCGGGCCGGAGCCTCGAGACGGTCACCTACCACGGCTACGCGCTCGACGTCGGCGTCACCGCCACCCTCCACCTCGGCCGCCGCCACGGTGGCCGCGCGCTCCTGTGGGCGGACCTCGGCGCCTCGCTCGCGCGCTTCCGCATCGACGACCAGCTCGTCGACGGCAAGGTCGTCACCCTCACCTTCGGGATCGGCCATGGCATGGAGTTCTAGAGCAGCGGACGCACGCGCGGCGGTGCCCGCACAGCGCGCGTCGCAGCAGGCACGTCGATCCGTTCGGTGCTCCAGCGTCGTGCTCGCGGTGGCGGCGCCCGTGTTGCTGGCCGGTGCCCGCACCGCCGCCGCCGGGCCCGACCGCGGCCCGCCGTGCGACGGCGCCTTCGTCGCGTCGCTCGCCGACGTCCACTACGCGATCGAGCCGTCGCCCGACGACTCGCTCGGCCTCGAGCTCGGCCTGCGCGCGCTGTCGTTCGGCTGGGGCGGCGGCTGCGACGTCCGCAAGCACCAGCTCGTGATCGTCGAGGGCGACGCCCCCGAGTACAGCCAGCCCGAGCGATCGGTCATCCGCCTCGGCACCTACCGCCACGGCTGGCAGGGCCCCGACTGGACCTTCTCGGTCGGCCTCCGCGGCGCCGTCCGCTGGGGCGACGACTGGCGCTTCGCCACGCCGGTCGTCGACGGCAGCGTGCGGATCGAGCGCGCGCTCCTCCGCGCCGAGCTCGATCTCGGCGGCCTGTCGCTCGCCGGGCCGAGCCTGCGGCTGTCCGATCGCCGGACAGATTTGACGTTCGAGGCCCGCGGCGTCTGGCCGGTCGACGGCCGCGCCCGCGGCGAGCTCCGCGTGCGCGCGCGCGACCGCGCCATGCCGGGCGGCGGCGACGTCCATGACCTCACCGTCACCGCCGGCGTCGGCTGGGCGACGGCCTCGCGCGACGGCCTGCGCGCGCTGCCCGCCTTCCTCGGCCTCGCGCGCCGGTCGGACGACAGGCAGACCACGCTCGTCGTCCTCGAGTGGAACCTGGGGGTGGGCATCCACTGACCCGGCGGGGCGCCCGCCTCGGCGCCGCGACCACACGCCGCAACGGCCGACAGCGCCTGACAGATCGCGCGCCGGCGCGCCCGCAAGACTTGCGAAAGGTGACGGGGCGAAGCTGACCGCGTGGCAAGATCGTGACGTTCGGTCGTTCGCTGCGGACTCCGCCGGCGGACGTCGCGTTCCCCTTGCCCCCCGGTTGTCGATGCCCCTGACCCTCGCCGTCCGCCGCCTGCTGCTCGCCTCCGTCACCGCCTGTGCCGGCGCGTCCGCGATCGCCGCCTGTGGCGGCGACGACGGCGGCGCCACCGCCGACGCGGGCGTCGACGCGATGCTCGGCGATCCCGACACGCTGGTCGGCCAGTTCACCGTCGACCTGGTCGCCCCGGTCGCCGCCACCGAGACCGAGCCGGCGTCCGACGGCTACACCTCCGTACTCGGCGTCGTCTACGACAAGCCGCAGCCGCAGGCGGTCATCTGGGACGTCATGCTGACCGACGGCTCGTGCGTGCTGCGCATCCCGCGGGTGCCGTTCTGCGAGACGCCGTGCGGCGGCAGCGCGGTCTGCGTCGACGACGACACCTGCGAACCGTACGCGACGAAGCAGGACGTCGGCACCGTCCACGCGGACGGCCTGATGACCACCGGCGGGGCCACCGCCTTCGACCTGATCTCGATCGCCGGCAGCTACCAGGCGCCCGGCGACGTCCACCTCGCGTACCCGGCGTTCGCGCCGGGCGGGCAGCTCCAGCTCGCCGCCGCCGGCAGCGCGTTCACGCCCGCCTTCACGCTGACCGGCACCGGCATCGCGCCGCTGCAGGTCACCAGCCCCGATCCGGCGCTCGCCCGCAACCAGCCGACGACGATCACCTGGGCGCCGCCGGCGGGCGGGGGCGCGTCGCGCGTCACCCTGCTGCTCGACATCAGCCACCACGGCGGCTCGAAGGGCAAGATCGAGTGCGACGCGCCCGACAACGGCACGCTGACCCTGTCGGCCGAGCTGATGACGCGGCTCCTCGACCTCGGCGCCGCCGGCTTCCCGACGGTGATCGTGACCCGCCAGGCGACCAGCTCCGCGCTGGTGACCTCCGGCCGCGTCGACCTGCTGCTGACGTCCAAGGTCGAGCGCCCGGTCACCGTGCCGGGCCTGCGCTCGTGTACCGACGACACCGGCTGCGATCCGCCCCAGACCTGCCAGCCCGACCTGACCTGCGGCTGAGGCCGCGCCGCTCCAACGAGGTGAAGGTGACGATGCTCCGAGCCCGCAGCCTGTGGTCCGCGATCGCGGTGGCCGGCCTCGCCGCGTGCAGCGGCGGCGGCGGCGGGGGCGGGGGTGGCGACGACGTCGCCGCCGATCCCGACGCGGCGGCGGTCGACGCGCCGGTCACCGACGGCGCGGTCGTCGATGCGCGCGTGGTCGACGCGTCGCCGGACGCCGCGATCGACGCCGACGTCTCGATGCTGCCGCACTTCAGCTTCTTCGTGACCAGCCTGGCGGCGCTGCGGACGCTGTCGGGCAGCGCGAACGGCTTCGGCGGCGACCTCCGCTTCGGCGAGACCGGCCCCGGCGCCGGCCTCCGCGGCGCCGACAAGATCTGCGCGACGATCGCCGAGCTGTCGATGCCGGGCTCGTCCGCCAAGCAGTGGCGCGCCTTCCTGTCGGCGACGAACGACGGCAATGGCAACGTCGTCAATGCCATCGATCGGATCGGCAATGGCCCCTGGTACGACCGGCTCGGCCGCATGCTGGCGCCGAACAAGGCCAGCCTGCTGGGCATCCGGCCGGCCGGCGGCGACGCCGCGATCAAGAACGACTTCCCCAACGAGGACGGCGTCCCCAACCACAACCCCGACGGCACGGGCGAGGTCGACAACCACGACTTCCTCACCGGGACCAACCTGCAGGGCCAGCTCGAGGCCGCCAACCGCACGTGCCTCGACTGGACGTCGGCGACCGGCAACAAGACGACCGAGGGCTCGCCGCGCGTCGGCCACACCTGGCCGCGCGGCAACACGGGGATGATCAACTCGTGGATGTCGTCGCTCGTCGAGTCGGGCTGCCGGGCGGGCGTCAACCTGATCGAGACCGGTCCACCGAACCCGAACGACAACACCGTCGGCTCGGGCGGCGGCTACGGCGGCTTCTACTGCTTCGCGCTGGTGCCGTGATCATGACGGCAGGCACAAGGACGTACACGATGCGCAGCACTGCCCTCCTCCTGCTCGCCGGCGCCGCGCTGGCCCTGACCGCCTGCGGCGGCGACGACACCGGCGCGCAGGTCGACGCGGGCGTCGACGCCGCGCAGGTCGGCGAGGGCGCCTGTCAGATCGCCGACCCGGGCGCGCCGCCCGACTCGCTGTCGACGATCACCTGCAAGGCCGACTTCGACGCGCTCGCCTCCGAGCCGCTCGACGTCACGCTGCCGGGCGCGCGCTCGACGAAGGTCGTGCTCGATCGCCAGGACGGCGACGCCATCTACTTCCAGAACTCGGTCAAGTTCCAGATCCACTACGCGTTCGCGTCGACCCACCTGTCGGGCAACGGCCACCCGGTCGTCGGCAGCCTCGCCGACTTCAACTCGACCGAGTACTTCATGCCCGACCGCCGCTTCCTCCTCGGCGCGGTCACCTACTACGAGCAGCCGCAGAAGTGGGTCCTCGAGCTGGCGCCGTACGACACGATGACGGCGGACATGATCGAGACCCTGTTCCTGACCGTGAAGCACGCCGGCTACTTCGGGCCGGAGCTCGCGTTCCACCCGACGTCGGAGGCGCTGTCGACGGTGGCGGCGACCCTGCCGCCGTACGTGCCGGTGGTGACCACCGATCAGCTCTACGCCGGCATCGACTACCAGCCGCTGTCGCTCGGCACCGCCTACGGCCGCATCCACTTCACGACCGCCGCCGCGCTCGAGAGCGAGTTCCTGTCGTTCCAGGACATCCCGGTCCTCGACGAGGCGCCCAACGACATCTCCGTCGTCCAGGGCCTGATCACGCAGGAGTTCCAGACGCCGCTCTCCCACGTCAACGTGCTGTCGCGCAACCGGCACACGCCGAACATGGGCTTGCGCAACGCGCTGACCAACCCGATGCTGCGCGCGCTCGACGGCCAGCTCGTCAAGCTGACGGTGACGGCCCAGGCGTGGTCGGTCGAGCCGGCGACCGCCGAGGAGGCGCAGGCCTGGTGGGACACCCACGCGCCGCCGCCGGTCACGCTGCCGGCGGTCGATCTGACGAAGACGCAGTTCGCGGACATCGAGGACGTGACGTCCGAGGCGACGGAGACGCTCACCCTGCGCGACGCGATCAAGGCCGCGGTGCAGGCGTACGGCGGCAAGGCCGCCCACTACTCGCTGCTCTACAAGACGCCCGGCATCCCGATCAAGCGGGCGTTCGCGATCCCCATCTACTACTACGACCAGTTCATGGAGGAGAACCATTTCTTCGATCGCGTCGACGGCTTCCTCGCCGACCCGAGCTTCAACACCGATCCGGCGGTGCGCGACGCCGCGCTCGCCCAGCTCCGCGCCGACATCCTGAACGCGCCGCTCGACGCCAACTTCATGTCGCTCCTGGCGGCGAAGGCGGCGACGTTCCCGGTCGCCAAGCTGCGGTTCCGGTCGTCGTCGAACAGCGAGGACCTCGACGGCTTCCCGTGCGCCGGCTGCTACAACTCGTACAGCGGCGCGACGTCGGACCTCCAGGACATGGCGCTGGCGATCCGCAAGGTCTACGCCGACGTGTGGACGTTCCGCACGTTCGAGGAGCGCACCTACTACCGCGTCGACCACCGGTCCGTCGGCATGGCGCTGCTGGTCCACGAGAACTTCGAGGCCGAGGAGGCCAATGGCGTCGCGGTGACGGCCAATCCGTTCGACGAGAGCGGCCTCGATCCGGCGCTCTACATCAACGTGCAGGCCGGCGGCGACGTCGAGGTGGTCGCGCCGCCGCCGGGCACGACGAGCGACCAGATCCTCTATTACTTCGATCAGCCCAATCAGCCGATCACGTACCTGACGCACTCGAACATCATCGACGCCGGCACGACCGTGCTGACCACGCGGCAGATCAACTCGCTGGGGGCGGCGATGAAGACCATCCACGCGCGGTTCTCGCCCGCGTACGGGCCGGCGTCGGGCAACGACGGCTGGTACGCGATGGACATCGAGTTCAAGTTCGACGACGAGGCGACGCCCGGCACGCCGACCCTGTACGTCAAGCAGGCGCGGCCCTATCCGGATCCGTTTGCCGCCTTCCGCTGATCTCCGTGCCGGCTGGCTCTCTCCTGGCTCTCGTACCGCGCGCCGCGGTCGGCGTGCGTGGCCGTCACTCTTGCTCCGAGGTGCTCATGCGACAGGTCGGTAGTTCCGTGTGGATCCTGGTGCTCGCCGGCGGCCTCGCGGCCGGCGCCTGCGGCGGGGGCGGCGGTGACGATGGGTCGTCGACGACGGACGGCGGAGACGTCGACGCGCCGCCGCCGCCGATCGACGCCGCGATCGACGCGCCGCCGCTCGCGCACTTCAGCTTCTTCGCGACCAGCCTGAAGGCGCTGCGCGAGCTGTCCGGCAGCCAGAACGGCTTCGGCGGCGACCTGCGCTTCGGTGAGACCGGGCCGGGCGCCGGCCTGCGCGGCGCCGACAAGATCTGCGCGGCGATCGCGGAGATGTCGATGCCGGGCTCGAGCGTGAAGCAGTGGCGCGCGTTCCTGAGCGCCGCCAACGACGGCAATGGCAACGTGGTCAATGCCATCGATCGCATCGGCAATGGCCCCTGGTACGACCGGCTCGGCCGCCTGTTCGCGCAGGACAAGGCGGGCGCGATGGGCAACCGGCCGCAGGGCGACGCCGCGATCCGGAACGACTTCCCCAACGAGGATGGCGTGCCGAACCACAACCCCGACGGCACGGGGCAGGTCGACAACCACGACTTCCTCACCGGGACGAACGCGCAGGGCCGGCTGCAGGCGGCGAACCGGACCTGCCTCGACTGGACCGGCGGCACCGGCAACAAGGCGACCGAGGGCCAGCCGCAGGTCGGCCACTCGTGGCCGCGCATGGGCGAGAGCTGGATGGCGGCGCTCGTCGAGTCGGGCTGCGCGCCCGGCGTCAACCTGATCGAGACCGGCCCGCCGAACCCGAACTCGAACACGGTCGGCTCCGGCGGCGGCTACGGCGGCTTCTACTGCTTCGCCCTCACGCCCTGACCCGCCCGGGCCGGAGCTCGACACGGAACGTTCCCGGCGCGGGCGCTGCGCGACGCCGCCCGGCCGTCACGGGTCGAGGACGAGCGTGCCGAAGCCGGCGGGGTCGTGGAAGTTGGGCTTCTTCGTGTGGGCGGGAAAGGCCTGCAAATAGCGCCGCGGCGCCACGCCCTCCATGCGATCGAGGCCGACCGGCAGGCGCGCGCCGGCGGCGAGCGCGGCGGCGACCTCGGGGCCGGCGACGGCGACCTCGATCGTCGCGGTGTGCGCGGCGGCGTCGCGCGAGGTGCCGATCGTGAGGCCGGCGGACCACGTCGGTTCGGAGGTCCAGGCCGCGCGCGCGCCGGAGCGATCGACGAGGAGGTCGAAGAAGTGGCCGTACGGGCCGAGCTCGACCTCGGCGTAGCGGCGCGGCTTCGCCGGGTCGGGGGCGAGGAACAGCTCGACGCAGTCCTCCTGGTAGAGGTTCTCGCGCTCGGCGGCGATCGGCCGCGACGTGTCGGTGTGCAGGCCGGCGCCGCCGAGGTCCCAGCGGAGGTAGAGCGCCTTGCCGGTCCACAGCGCGCGCACCGTCGTCGAGCTGGTGGTCGCCGCGCCGAGGTAGTCGGTCGCGAAGGTGAGCGGCGCGGCGCGGTCCCAGATCGCGTCGGCCTTGCCGTCGATCGCCGGCGCGTCGGCGTCGGTGATGTGGAACGCGTGCAGCTCGGTTCCGGTGCCGGTGGCCGGGCCCGCCGCGGGGGGCGTCCCCGCGCCGCCCGCCGTCTCGTCGAGCGTGAAGCCGATCATCGCCACGTACCGCGCCGGCCTCCGCGCCGCGAGCAGCCCGGCGCCATCGCCCACCACCTTCGGCTCCTCGAGGTCCACCCCGAAGCGCGCGGCCGCCACTTCCAGGAGCGGCGACGTCCGGTGGCCGCCGAGCTCGCGCGCCAGGCCGTCCGAGTCCCAGAGCCCGAGGAACGCCGCCGCCTCGCGGTCGACGAGGATGGCGTTCGTTCCGCCGATCGCCACCATCTCCTTCGACGGATACAGCACCTCGAAGCCGTCGCCGCTCATCGCCGGCGCGCCCTCGGCGAGCACCGCGTGCGGCGCCTCGATCTCGAGGATGTCCGTCATCCGCGCCGCGAACTTCTCGAGCGCCGCCACGTAGACCGCGCGGTCCGGGGTCACGCCCTTCTTGAGCTGGGCGACGATCGGGCTGACCTCGCGGTGGGTGCGCCACTTCTGCCGGTACGCCGGCGACGCGTCGGAGTACATCGCCACCCCCTGCAGCGACTTGATGCCGACCGAGAAGCCGGCGAACCGGTGGTCCTTGATCTTCGGCAGCGACAGGAACAGCCCGTGATCGAGGTGCTCGGCGACGATCTTCGGGATGAGCAGCGTCGGCACGGTGGTCTTCTCCATGCCGCTCACGCCGAGCGGCTTGCCCGGCTGCGTGCCCTGCACGTCGTAGACGCCGTCGTCGTCGAGCGCGACCAGCGGCACGTGCTCCTCGGCGCACATCGCCGCGTAGCCCGACACCTTCGCCAGCCGGTCCCAGTCCGCGGTCTCGCCGCCGAAGCCGTCGGCGACGGTGATCTTGGTGTGGCCGCGCGCGCGCAGGCAGCGGATCACGCCGCGGACGAACTCGGGATCGGTCGTGCGGCCGGCGACGCCGTTGTCGCCGTTGTGCTTGCGCGGGTCCTTGAACCAGTCGAAGCCGGAGATGTTCGGCTTGAGCAGCACCGGCGTCTCCGGCGGCCGGTGCGGCACCACCGCCTCGCACAGGCGCTGCCCGAGCTCGAGCGCGCCGCCGCCGGTGAGCACGGTCACCGGCCCCTGATCCGCGGCGAGCCGCGCGCGGTTCGCCTTGCGCAGCGCCGCGCCGTCGACGGTCTCGCCGACGACGACCGGCGCGCCCGGCTTCCACGCCGGCGACGCGCCCGTCGTGCTGTCGACCGCCGGCGTGCTCGCGACCGCCGCGTCGACAGCGGCCACCGCCGGCACCGGCGCCGCCGCGTCGATCCTCGCCGCCGCCGGCGCCCCGCCATCGTGCCGCCGCGCCGTCGTCTTCCCGCAACCCACCAGGACCAGGGCGGCCACCAGAGCCGGCATCGCGCGCATGGCCGCTGGGATAACACGGCGCCCGTCGGCAGGCCCGGGCACGGGTCGAGCCGCGGGCCGCCCGCGCTCGATCGGCGATGGTTTTCGGCCCCGATCGACGCCTAAGCTGGTGTGGGAGGATCTTGCATGCGCGTTCGTCTCCAGGCCGCGGTGGCGGCGCTCGTGGCCGCGGGTGTGCTGGCGGGGTGCGGGTCGGGGCTCGCCGCCAGGACGCCGGCCGAGCCGCAGCTCGAGTTCCGCCACGACATCGAGCTGTTCGAGACCACGAACGGGCTGACGTTCGCGCTCGTCCGCGACACGCGCACGAACCTCGCGACCGTCGACGTCCGCTACGACGTCGGCGCCGCCTCCGACCCGTCGGGCCTGACCGGCCTCGCGCACCTCGTCGAGCACGTCATGTTCGCGCTGCGGGCGGCGCCCGGGCAGCCGACGATCGGCGACCGGCTCCACGACCTCGCGCTCACGTTCAACGCCAACACGACCTGGGACGAGACGCACTTCACGACGACGGTCGCCGCCGATCGGCTCGAGGAGGTGATCGAGCTCGAGGCCACGCGCATGCGGGCGACCTGCGACCAGCTCGACGAGGCGCTGTTCGAGCGCGAGCGCGACATCGTCCTCGAGGAAGAGGCCGAGCGGTCGTCGCCGGACAGCCGGCTGCTCGTGCAGCTCGACGGCATCGTCTATGGCAAGGACCACCCGTACGCGCGGCCGATCGGCTCGGGCGAGGTCGCCCACGCGACGAAGGCCGACGTCTGCGCGTTCATCGAGCAGCACTACGCGCCGTCGCGCGCGTACCTGGTCGTCACCGGTCCGTTCGACGTCCAGCAGGTGCGCGCGACGATCGGCCACGCGTTCTCGACGGTGCCGGCGCGCGAGCCGCTGCCGGTGCCGGACGTGCCGGCGCCGGTCTTCACCGGCGAGCAGCGGCGCGGCAAGGCGCCGATCGCGCACCCGACCGCGCTCGTGCTCTTCTCGTTCCCGAAGTGGGGCGCGGCCGGCTCGCTGCCGTACGCGATCGGCCGCCGGCTGCTCGCCAGCGAGCTCGAGGACGCCGACCGCGACGAGCCGTGGATCGTCGGCACCGGCGTCACGATGCTCGGCGGCCCGCGCGCGCCGGTGCTCGCCGTCGCCGTCGAGGTCGAGACCGCCGATCGCCTCGACTCCGCCGCCCACGAGGTCTTCCGCCGCGCGGCCCGCCTGCGCGACTACACCGACTTCGACACGTCGCCGCTGGTGTCGTCGGTGGTGCTCGACGAGCTGAGCCGCTGGGACGACCTCATGGACCGCGGCGGCTGGATCGCGGACTTCCTGCAGTACGCCGACCACCGCTGGTTCATGCTCGACGACCTGCGGGTCGCGGCGCAGGGCTGGCAGCGCCACCGCGACGAGGTCGTCGCCGCGCTGCGGCCGGAGCACGCGCTCACCGTGCTGCTCGACCGCAAGGAGGGCGGCGGGCGCGGGCGCGTCGCCGACGTGCGGCCGGTCGGCACCCACGAGCTCGTCCCGTGGCGGCCGCCGGTCGATCCGGGCGAGGCCGACCGGCCGCTCGTGGTCGGCGACGTGCGGTCGCCGGTCGCGGTCGAGCGCTACACGCTGGCGAACGGCCTCGAGGTGGCGCTGGCGCGCGACGACAGGAGCCCGCTCGTCGACGTGCGGCTGGTCTTCCCGGTGGGCACCGCGAGCCAGCCGCCCGACGAGCCGCTGCTCGCGATCGCCGGCGCCTACCTCCTGGGCATGCCGCCGACCTACGTCACGAGGCCGGTGCGCATCGTCCACTCGCCGATCCGCGACGCGTTCACCGGCGACGCGGACGTCGACGAGACGTCGACGACGTTCTCGGTGCGCGGGCTGGCGGAGGCGAGCGACGTGTTCGTGCCCGGCCTCGACCGGCTGCTGCGCAAGGGCGTGTACGAGGCGTCGGTGCTCGCCCGGGTGCGGCAGGCGGTCGGCGAGGAGGAGAGGCGGGCGCTCACCACCGACGACGAGGTCGACCAGCTCGAGGAGGTGCGCTTCCGCAAGCGGCTGTTCGGGGCGCACCATCCATACGCGGCGTCGGCGATCGCGTACGCGCCGGCGCTGGCGTCGCTCGACACGCGCATGCTCGGCCGCTGGAAGGCCGAGCACTTCCGGGCGCGCGGCGCGACGCTGATCGTCAGCGGGCGCTTCGACGTCGATCGGGTGAAGCAGCAGATCGCGTCGACGTTCGGCGCGTGGAACGGCTCGCCGCCGGCGGACCTGCCGCCGGTGCCGGGCGCGACGCCGCCGGCGGGGCCGGGCTGGCTCGCCGTCGAGGATGCGGCCGCGACCCAGGTCGCCGTGCGGATCGGCTTCGCGTCGGGCTCCGACGGCACGAACGACCGGGTGGCGCGGGCGGTGCTGGCCGAGATGGTGCTCGATCAGGTGCGCGAGGTCCGCGAGGGGCTCGGCGCGAGCTACGGGATCGAGAGCGCGTACCTGGGCGGCGCGGCCGGCAGCGCGCTCCTGGTCGGCGGCAAGATCGACGAGACGCGGGTGCAGGTCGCGCTGCCGCGGCTGATCGCGGCGATCGAGGCCCTGCGCGACGACGACGGCGTGCGGCGCGCGGCGTTCGTGCGCGCGCGGCGGCGCGTCCTCGGCCAGGCGCAGGCGCGGATCGCCGGCGCGTCGTCGATGGCCGATCAGCTCGCGGCGGAGGCGCGGCAGGGCGGCACCGAGGCGGACCTCGACCGGCAGATGCACGAGGTCGCGGCGATGACGCTCGACGAGGTGACGCGGATCGCGCGGCTCGATCTGGAGCGGACGCGGATGACGGTGGAGGTGCGCGGCCGGCGGGCGGCGGTGCGGGGCGCGTTCGCGGCGCTCGGCGCGACGCCGGACTGGCTGGGCCAGGAGCCGGGCCACGACGACGGCGACGGCGAGGCGGGCGGGGTGGCCGCCGCGGACACGGCGGCGCCGGCGGCGACCTCGGCGGAGGCGGGCGCGTCGATCGAGGCGAGCACGCGCGGCGGGCACCCGACGGAGACCGCGCCGCCGGAGGCTCCGCCGACCACGCCCGCGCCACCCGCGCCGCCGGAGCCGCCGGAGCCGCCGCCGCTGGTCGACGAGCCGGAGTCCGCCGCCGCGCGCGCCGCCCGCCTCGCCGATCGCCTCACCGTCGGCGACGCCGACAACGCCACCGGCCCGCGCGGCCGCGGTTACTACCAGGGCGACCGCCGCATCTCGCTCGACGAGTTCCTCCGCATCAGCGGCCACGACGGCGAGGCCGACGAGATCGTCACGCGCCACCGCACGCGCGTCGCGCTGACGATCGTCGGCAGCCTGACGCTCGCGGGCACGGCCGCCTACGCCGTGATCGGCCACGAGTCGTGCGACGGCCTCGTCGGCCAGGCGCTCGAGGACTGCGGCGATCGCGCCCACGGCCGCAGCGTGCGCGAGATGGGCGGCGTCCTCGCCGGCGGCCTGCTCACGCTCCTCGGCGTCGAGCTCGACCGGCGCATCCCCGATCAGGAGACCCTGCGGCGCTACGCCGACGAGTACAACGCCCAGCGCGCCCACGACCACGCGGTCAGCGGCGCGTCCACGCCGTCCACCCGATCCGGGCCGGCGATCACGATCGCGCCGGCGGTGACCGGCGGCGGCGCGGGCCTCGTCGTGACGGGCCGCTTCTGAGCGGCGCGCCGGTCAGCTCAGCGCGGCCTTGAACTCGGCCGCCGAGCGCGGCCGATCGGCGGGCGACTTCGCCAGCGCGCGCGTGATCATCGCGTCGAGCGCCGCCGGCAGCTCGGGGCGCAGCGTGCGCGGCGGGACCAGCGCCTCGCTCAGGTGCGCGAAGCCGATCGCGATCGCGTTGTCGCCGGCGAACGGCGGCCGCCCGCAGCAGAGGTGGTAGGCGAGGGCGCCGAGGAGTAGAGGTCGCTCGCCGCGTCGGTCGCCTTGCCGCGCACCTGCTCGGGCGACATGTAGTGCGGCGTGCCGAGCAGCACGCCGGTCGCGGTGAGGCCGGCGCCGGCGCCCGCCTTCGCGAGCCCGAAGTCGATCAGCTTCACCGCGTTGCGCTCGCCGACCAGCACGTTGTGCGGCTTGAGGTCGCGGTGGATGACGCCCGCGTCGTGGGCGGCGGCGAGGCCGACGCAGATCTGCTGCAGGTAGTCGACGCAGTCGGCGAGCGGGACGAGGCCGCGGGTCGTGATGACCTCGGCGAGCGTGCGGCCGGGGAAGTACTCCATCGACAGGTAGAGCAGGCCGGGGCGCGCCTCGCCGAGGTCGTGGATGCGGATGACGTTCGGCGAGCTCACCTTGCGGGCGGCGGCCGCCTCGCGGCGGAAGCGATCGACGAGCGACGCCTCGTCGGCGGCGAACGACGCGGCGATGACCTTGACCGCGACCGAGTCGTCGAGGACCTGATCGTGGGCGAGGTAGACCGCGCCCATGCCGCCGCGGCCGATGAGGCGCTCGATGCGATAGCGCCCGGCGAGCATGTCGCCCGGCGAGATGCCTCCCGCCGACGGCGGCGTCGAGGGGCGGCCGACGTGGGTCGCGGTGCGATCGAGCGCCGCCTGCGCCGGCGTGGGGCTCGCCGGTGCCGGGCTCGCCGCGGGGCTCGGGCTCGCGTTCGCCGCCGGGCCGCCCTTCGCCGCCGGCGTCGCGCCCGGGCTCGCCGCCACGCCCTGACCGGTCGTCAGCAGCCGCTGCTCGTCGATGAGCCTCGACAGCTTCTGGTTCAGCTCGAAGTCGACGCCGACCACGATCGACTCCAGGTTCTCGATCCGCTCGACGAGCAGCCTGCGCTCCGCCTCGAGCGCCTCGACCTGGCCGGGCGTGCCGGCCGGCAGCGCCTTCAGCCGCTCGCGCTCGAGGGCGAGCTGCTCGCGCCGCTCCCTCGACGCCAGCACCGCCCGCACGATCAGGACCGGCGAGCCGAAGACGGCCAGCACCGACACGATCGGGATCAGGAACACGAACACGGCGGCATCGTACCGCTACCACGCGCGCCGCGCCGCCCGCCGCCATGCGACCCTCCCCGGATGAGCGGGATCGCGACGCTGCGAGCGCCGGAGGCGCCGTGAAGGCGGTCACCAACGTGGTCGGCTTCGACGACGCGCCGTTCGCGCACGAGCACCGCGGCGACGTCCGCGTGGTCGGCGCGGTCTGCTCGCGAACGCGCCTCGACGGCGTGCTGTCCGGCAAGGTCCGCCGCGACGGCCGCAACGCCACCGACACGCTCATCGAGCTGGTCCGCGGCGGCAAGTTCCGCGAGCACGTGCGCGGCGTCCTGCTGCAGGGCATCGCGCTCGCCGGCTTCAACGTCGTCGATCTGCACCGGCTGTCGGAGACGCTCGACGTGCCGGTCGTCGTCGCGGTGCGCCGCCACCCGCGGCTGCCGATGGTCGAGGAGGCGCTGCGCACCCGCACGCCCGGCGGCCTGCGCAAGTGGAGGCTCGTGCAGGCGGCCGGCCCGCTCACCCACATCGGCGCGCTCTGGGTCCAGCACATCGGCATCGATCGCGACGGCGCGGCGGCGCTGCTGGCGGCCACCACGCTGCACGGCAACCTGCCCGAGCCGCTCCGCCTCGCCCACCTGATCGCCGGCGGCGTGACGACCGGGCAGAGCCGCGGGCGCGCCTGATCTACGACTCGTCCAAATCTTCGCACCGCGCGCGAGAAACAGGCCGCGCACGGCGCCGGCCTCGAGCGCACCGCCGCCCGCGCCGCCGTCGAGCTCGCCTTCTCGTCGCGCGCGCTGACGCTCGCCGCGCTGCACGACTTCCGCACCCGGCCGTCGTGGGGCACCTCGCACGGGCGGCGCCCGCAAGTGGCGCGACCTCCGCCGCGGGCACCCGGCCGCCGGCGAGCTCGGCCCCACCCGCGACCGCGTGCGCGCCGCGCTCGACGAGCTGCTTGGTCCGACCGCGCCCTGATCGCCCACCTCGGCGCCGCGCGCGGATATGATCGCCGCCATGGCGCGTGCCGGGCTCGTCGTCGTGCTCGTGGGGGCGTTGGCCGCGGGGGCCTGCGGCGGAGCTCGTGGCGGCGCGGGAGGCGACGGCGGCAACGGCGACGGCGACGCCGCCACCGGCGACGACGCGCCCGTGGCGGTCGACGCCTCCGTCGACGCGTCCGGGCCGCCGACCTGCACGTTCACGCCGACCGGCAACTTCTCGCCGCACCTCGAGTGCGCGTGGAACGGCCCCGCCGCCGGCGCCGCCTACCCGGGCTACGACGACGTCGTCATGACCCCGGTCGTCATGAACCTCACCGACGACGACGGCGACGGCGACATCGACCTCGACGACATCCCCGACATCGCCTTCATCTCGTACCGCCTGCAGGAGGACGGCTGCTGCAACGTCAACGGCGTGCTGCGCGTCGTCTCCGGCCGCTGCCAGGACGGCGCCGCCGTCGAGCACTTCGCGGTCGGCCCGACGGAGATCCGCGCCGCGACCGGCCTCAACGTCGGCCTCGACAACTCCGGCGGCCTCGCGCTCGGCGACATCGACAGCGACGGCCTCCCCGACATCGTCGCGACGCTCAACGGCGGCGGTACCATCGCCTTCACCAACACCGGCGCGGTCAAGTGGTGGAACGCCGACGAGCCGAAGGGCGCCGACAACCTCGCCGGCAGCCAGCCGTCGATCGCCGACCTCGACGGCGACGGCCACCCGGAGGTCATCCAGGGCCGCGTCGTGCTGAACGGCGCCGACGGCACGCTCGAGTTCCGCGGCACCGACGGCCTCGGCACCAACGGCTTCCTCGGCCCGGTGTCGTCGTCGGGGGACCTGAACCTCGACGGCACGCTCGAGCTGCTCGCCGGCAACACCGACTACAGCGCCACCGGCGTGAACTGGACCTACCCGTACCCGACGCCGATCACGTCGGCGAACTGCCAGTCGACCGGCAAGCCGTGCGACGGCTTCACCGCCACCGGCAACTTCGACGACGACGCGCAGGGCGAGGTCGTCATCGTCCGCGCCGGCGTCATCTACATCCTCAACCAGGACGGCTCGCCGCTGATGGTGAACGGCGCGCCGGTCCAGATCCACATGCCGGTCGACGACTGCGGCAAGAACGAGGGCGGGCCGCCGACGGTCGCCGACTTCGACGGCGACGGCGAGCCGGAGATCGGCGTCGCCGGCGCCGACTACTACATGGTCGCCGACCTCGAGTGCCTGGCGACGCCGTTGCCCGCGCAGTGCTCCGACCCCGGCATCCGCTGGAAGGTGCCGAACTTCGACTGCAGCTCGCGCGTCACCGGCTCCAGCGTCTTCGACTTCGACGGCGACGGCCGCGCCGAGGTCCTCTACGAGGACGAGCAGAGCTTCCGCGCGTTCGACGGGCCGACCGGGATGATCCGCTTCTCGATCCCGAACCACTCGCACACGCGGCTGGAGATGCCGATCGTCGCCGACGTCGACAACGACGGCAACGCCGAGATCGTCTTCGTCGAGAACCGCAACGGCGCCGGCGCGACGACCCAGGGCATCCGCATCTACGGCGACGCCACCGACTCGTGGGCGGCGACCCGCCGCGTGTGGAACGAGCACGCCTACCACATCACGAACGTCAGCGAGCTCGGCGCCATCCCGGCCCACGAGCCGCCCAACTGGCTCGCCTCGAACCCGAACACGCCGTCGGGCAAGATGAACAACTTCCGCCAGAACCTGCCCGACTTCGACGCGCTGGCGGCGCCCGACCTCACCGTCGACCTCCACCTCGTGCTGCAGGGCTGCCTGCTCATCGCCCACGTCTGCAACCACGGCGACGTCGTGGTCGGCCCCGGCGTGCCGGTCCACTTCTGGGATCGCACGTCGCAGTCCGAGGTGCCGTGCACCGACGCGCCGCTGTCGACGACCGACTCGATCGCGCCGGGCGCCTGCACCGACGTGGCGTGCGAGTGGCGGGGCGCCCCGAACCCGGTCGATGCCCGCGCCTGCGTCGACAACGGCGGCTTCGACTGCACGCCCGCCGGCGGCAACGCCAACAACGAGTGCCACGAGGACAACAACCGCGACGACGCCGCCGGCCCCTTCGCCTGCACCATCAACGGCTGACCGCAGTTGTTAAGCCGGCACTTACTAAGTATTGACTTAGCAAGTCGCGGGTGAGCACAATCCGGCGCGATGCCGCCGCCGGCTCATCCTCGCTTCGTCGGCCGCCGCGCCGAGCTCGCGGCGCTCGAGCGTCATCACGCGAGCCGTCGCTCGTCTCTGGTGCCGGTCTACGGGCGCCGCCGGGTCGGCAAGACCGAGCTGCTCCTGCAGTTCATCAGCGACAAGCCGGCCGTCTACTTCAGCGCGACGCAGAAGCTCAAGGGCCCGCAGATCGCCGACTTCATGCGGGCCGCCGCGGCAGGATTGCAGCGCCCGGAGCTGGGCGAGTCGTCCCCGCCGGGCTGGGAGGCCGCGCTGCGACTGGTGGCGGGGCCGGCTCCGCGCGGCCGCAAGCTGGTGCTCGTTCTCGACGAGTTCCAGTGGCTCTGCGAGTCGAGCCCCGAGCTGCCGTCGGTGCTGCAGCGGCTGTGGGACCTCGAGTGGCAGCGGGCGAACCACCTCACGCTGGTCCTGTGCGGATCGTTCATCGGCTTCATGGAGCGTGAGGTGCTGGGCGCTCGCTCTCCGCTCCACGGCTGGGGAACCGGCGATCTCCGGATCCAGCCGTTCGGCTTCCGCGAGGCCGCCGGCTTCCACCCGCGCTGGTCGCGCGAGGAACAAGCGCGCGCCTACTTCGTCTGTGGCGGCATCCCGGCCTACCTGCAGCGGTTCGACGGCGATCGGTCGGTGCGCCAGGGCGTCGCCCGCGAGTTCTTCGAGCTCGACGGGTTCTTCCAGCGCGAGCCCGACTTCTTGCTCCGCGAGGAGCTCGCCGAGGTCAAGCAGGCGGCGAGCGTGCTCGAGGCGGTCGCGCTCGGCCGCCGCAGCCAGGGCGACATCGCGCGCGCGGTCGGGCTGTCGACGGCCGCGCTGGCGCCGCACCTCAAGAACCTGGTCGGCCTCGGCTACCTCGAGCGGATCGCGCCGCTGTCGCCGGGGCCGGTGCCGCGCACCGCGGTGGTCTACCGGATCGCCGATCCGCTGCTGCGCTTCTGGTTCCGCTTCGTCGAGCCGAACCTCAGCATGGCCCGCCGCCTCTCGTCGGCGCAGGCGGTCGAGCAGCTCGTCGCGCCGCAGTGGGAGGCGTTCTGCGGCAACGGCTTCGAGCGCCTGTGCCGCGAGGCGCTGCCGCTCCTCCACGACGGCGAGGGCGTGAGCGGACGCGTCCAGGTCGGCGAGTACTGGGACCGCGAGACGCAGCTCGACGTGGTCGGCCTGCGCGGCGACGGCTGGATCGACCTCGGCGAGTGCAAGTGGGCCGACGGCGCCTCGCTCGCCGACGCCGCCGCCGAGCTCCGCACCCGCGCCGCGCGCTACCCGGCCGGCGGCCGCACGAGCCGCGCGCACCTCTTCCTCCGCCGCGCGCCGGCCGCCCGCTCGCGCCCCGCCGACCTCGCCCTCCACGATCTCGCCTCGCTCTACGGCGATCGTCCCCGCCGCTGAGCGCGTCAGAGATCGTCGAAGCGCTGGAGGCGCTCGCGGACGTCGGGGTCGGAGGAGCAGGCGTCGATGCCGGCGGCCATCTTGTCGTTGGCGGCCTTGATGCGGTCCTCGTGCGACGACATGAAGTTGCTGCCGCGCGCCTTGAGCGTCGGGTCGCCCTGCATCGAGCGCACCTTCTCGAGCAGCGCCTTGTGATCGTCGAAGACCTGGTCGAGGTCGAGCGCCATCGACTTGCAGTCCTTCGCGTTGTCGGACACCGCCGTCGCGAACGCATCGTAGAAGTCGAGGCTCTGCGTCAGCACCTGCTCGAGCTCCTGGTCGCTCACCTGTGACGCCGCGCTGCCGCTGCCGCTGCCCGCCCCGCTGCCACCCTCGCTCCCCGCCGCGCTACCGCCACCGCTGCCCGTCGCGGGCGCCGGCTCCTTCGCCGTCTTCCCCGACCCGCCGCACGCCGCCACCCCGAACGCGAGGACCACCGCGAACGACTTCAACATCCGCCGACCATGTCATGAGCGGCGACGCCACGCCACGCGCCGGCACCTGGTGGTGCAGGGCACCGGTCGCGTGCCGTTCAACCCGGTTCGCGTGGTCGAGGTCATCGCCCAGCGGTGCTGGCGCGGAGAGCCCGCGCGGCTGCGCGAGCTGTACGACCTCAACGTCGGCCTGCTGCAGCGCTGACCCGCGGGCCTGCGCGCCGTGCCCCGAAAACGCCGCCGGCCAGGCGGGTGGGCCTGGCCGGCGGAAGGAAGACGTTGCGGCGGTCGCGCGGGTCAGCGCCCCGCGCGCGTCACTGCGTGCACAGGCCGATCGACCACGTCCGCAGGACGCCGACGTCGCCCCCGAGGTCGTCGGCGACCTTCAGGGTCCACATGCCGGTCGCCGCCTGGCCGTTGACGCCCGACAGCGCCGCCTCCGGCTTGAAGAAGCCGCGGAACGGAGACGTGCCCGCGGTGATCGAGCCGGTCGCCGAGTCGGACAGCACCGTCGCGATGTAGTCGTCGCCGCTGCTGCCGTTGTCGCTGGTGATGTCGAGCGAGGTCGCGTTCGGCGCGATCAGGTTGATGTCGAGGTCGGCGTCGAAGGTGTGGCCGATCGCGTTGAGCACGACGACCGCCTTCGTCACGTTGCCGGCAGCGGCCACCGGGATGACGCTCGTCACGCCGGCCGCCGTGTTGTCGGGAATGACGAGCTTCGCGTCGGTCGACGTCGCGACGACCGCGTTCTGTCCGAGCGGGCAGTTGAGCTCGAGCTGGCAGGTCGCCGAGCACCCATCCAGCGGGAGGATGTTGCCGTCGTCGCACTGCTCGCCGGCCTCGACGAAGCCGTTGCCGCAGACCGACGCCGCCAGCGGATCGATGCACAGCGCCAGCGACCACGAGTTCAGCGTGCCGGTGGTGCCGGTCGTGTCGTCGCCGATGCGCAGGAGCCAGTCGCCCTTCGACGCCTGGTTGGTCACGCCCGACATCGGCGCCTCCGGCTTGAACTCGCCCGTGTACGGGGCGGCGCCGGCGGTGATCGACGTGGTCGCGTCGTCGCTGAAGATCGTGCTCACGTAGTTCACGCCGCTCTGATCGTCCGACAGGATGCGCTCGCCGCCGGTCGGCGACATCATGTAGATGTCGAGGTCGCCGTCGGCCGCATCGGTGACGTTCAAGGTGACGATCGCCTTCTTGACCTGTCCGGCGGTCGGCACGTTGATCGTGCTCAGGAGCCCGTTGTTGTTGTCCGGGATCGCGCCGCCGGTCGAGTTCGTCGCGATGAACGACACCTGACCGATCGGGCACGAGATGTCCGGCTGACAGGTCGACGAGCAGCCATCGCCCGACACCACGTTGTTGTCGTCGCAGGCCTCGCCCATGTCGATGTTGCCGTCGCCACAGCCGTCGACGACCTGGCAGGTGTTGCTGCACGCGTCGTTGTTGACCGTGTTGCCGTCGTCGCACTCGTCGCCGCCGTTGACCATGCCATCGCCGCAGTACGCGGTCGGATCGACGCACATGAGCAGCGTCCAGCCGTTGAGCGTGCCGGTCTCGGCGGGATTGTCGTCGAACACCTTGAGCGTCCAGTTGCCCGCCGCCCCGAGGCGCTTGAAGTCCACGCCCTGGTTCGCGGCCAGCGTCGTCTCGGGGCGGAAGACGCCGCCGAACGGGGCCGTGCCGGCCGTGATCGAGGTGGCCGCGGCGTCGTCGAACACCGTGTTCGTGTAGTTGTCACCGGTGCCCCCGTTGTCGGTCGACAGCTCGCGCTGCGTGCCGTTGGGCGAGACCAGGTACATGTCGAGGTCGGCGTCGGAGGTGTGGGTCAGGCTCTTGATGAAGACCCGCGCCGACGCGACGCCGCCGGCCTGGGCGACGGCCACCGTGCTCGAGATGCCCGTGACCTGATCGTTGTCCGGGATCGGCGTCGCATTGTTGTTGGAGACCGTCACCGCGACCTGGCCGACGGGGCAGCCGATGTCGACCTGGCAGTTCGCCGAGCAGCCGTCGCCCGAGACGATGTTGTCATCGTCGCACTGCTCGCCCGGGTCGAGGTTGCCGTCGCCGCAGCCGTCGGTGACCTGACAGGTGTTCGTGCAGGCGTCGTTGTCGACGTCGTTGCCGTCGTCGCATTCCTCGCCCGGATCGATGTTGCCGTTGCCGCAGCGCGGGATCGCGAGCGTCGTGCAGGCGAGCATCGTCCACGAGTTGATCGTGCCGGTGTCGCCGTTCGCGCTGTCGCCGACGTGGAGCGTCCAGGTACCGGCGGCGGCCTGGCCGCGGTAGTTCCCGGCGCCGTTGAGCAGTTGCTCGGGCTTGAAGCGGCCGGTGAACGGCGCGGTGCCGGCGGTCACCGACGTCGTCGCGCCATCGTCGAAGAACGTGCGCGTGTAGTTGTCGCCGCTGGAGCCGTTGCCCGACGACAGGTCGCGCGCGATGCCACGTGGGCTCACCAGCGAGATGTTGAGGTCACTGTCCCACGTGTGGGTGATGCTGCCGAGGTAGACGCCGACCTTGCTCACGACCTGGCCCGAGTTGATCATCACCGGCGAGCTCGCGAACATCATCGTCGAGACGCCGTTGTCCGGGATGGGGAACATCATCGAGTTGGTCCCGGTCACCAGCGTCTCGCCGGCGGCGCAGCCGAGGTCGAACTGACACGACGCGCTGCAGCCGTCGCCCGCGACCAGGTTGTTGTCGTCGCACTGCTCGTTGGCGTCGACGGTGCCATTGCCGCACGTGTGGGCGCAGACGGCCGGCGTGCCGGTGCAGACCCAGCCTGGCTCGAGCTGGCAGGTCGCCGAGCAGCCGTCGCCGTTGGCCACGTTGCCGCCGCCCTGGTCGCACTGCTCGGCGCCGGCGACGACGCCGTCGCCGCAGGTGGTCGCGCAGACCGACGGGGTCATGGCGCACGTGAAGCCGGTCTCGACCTGGCACGCGCTGCTGCAGCCGTCGCCGCTGTTCGCGTTGTGGTCGTCGCACGTCTCGCCGGCCTCGATGATGCCGTTGCCGCAGCCGGAGGCCGTGCACGTGTTCGTGCAGCCGTCGTTGTCGATCATGTTGCCGTCGTCGCAGGCCTCGCCGGCCTGCACGATGCCGTCGCCGCACCGGGCGGTCGTGCAGGCGTTGGTGCAGGTGTCGGTGTTGATGAGGTTGCCGTCGTCGCACTCCTCGGTGCCGGCCTCGACGACGCCGTCGCCGCAGCGGGCGGACTGGCAGTTGTTGCGGCAGGCGTCGGTGTCGACCTGGTTGCCGTCGTCGCACTGCTCGACGCCGGCCTCGACGACCAGGTCGCCGCACGCCGCGTTCATGCACGAGTTGCGGCAGGCGTCGGTGTCGACCAGGTTGCCGTCGTCGCACTCCTCGCCCGCCTGCACGATGCCGTCGCCGCAGGTCGGCATCGAGCAGTTGTTCGTGCAGCCGTCGTTGTCGATCATGTTGCCGTCGTCGCAGGCCTCGCCGGGCTGCACGAAGCCGTCGCCGCACCGCATGGTGTGGCAGGTGTTCGTGCAAGCGTCGGTGTTGCTCTGGTTGCCGTCGTCGCACTGCTCGACGCCGGCGTGGACGACGCCGTCGCCGCACACCGCGTTCGTGCAGTCGTTGCGGCAGGCGTCGGTGTCGACCTGGTTGCCGTCGTCGCACTGCTCGCCGGGGCTGACGACGCCGTCGCCGCAGGTCACCGTGTGGCAGGTGTTGCTGCAGCCGTCGGTGTCGACCTGGTTGCCGTCGTCGCACTCCTCGCCGGGGCCGACGATGCCGTCGCCGCAGCGCGCGTGGTGGCACGTGTTGGTGCACGCGTCGGTGTCGACGGTGTTGCCGTCGTCGCAATCCTCGACGCCGTCGTGGACGATGCCGTCACCGCAGCGCGCGCGCGTGCAGGTGTTCGTGCAGTCGTCGGTGTCGACGTGGTTGCCGTCGTCGCAGCCCTCGCCGATGTTCTGGATGCCGTTCGGGCACTGGGGCTGACACGCGGGGTCGGCCGCGCAGTCGGGGTCATCGCAGTCGGCGAGGCCGTCGCCGTCCTCGTCGCCGGTCGCGTTGCAGAGCTCGACGCCGACGACGTTGCACTGGTCGCCGACGCAGTCCTTGTTGTCGCCGCACCCGGCCAGTCCCGCCGTGTAGGCGAGGGCGAGCGCGAGCGCCAGCGCGTGAGCCAGTGAGGGAGCCAGCGAGTGAGCCGGCGAGTGAGCCGGCGAGCGAGGTAGCAGAGAGCGGATCGCGGTCATGGACGCTCCGTTCGCGCGCGGTGGCCCCGACGCGCAGGGATTGCGCGCGGCCCCGTCGGCGGATCGACGGTAACACGACTGGCGATCGCGGCGGCAGGGGGTCAGGTGCGCGGAGACGCGGCGCGGATCACGGCCACAGCCAGATCTCGTCGACGTCGAGGTGACCCCACGACGCGGTCGAGGTGTCGACCAGCGCGATCACGGCGGTCCGGCCCTGAAGCTCGCGCACGTCCCAGGAGATCTCCGACAGCCGCTCCGACGGCGGCGACGGCGGCTGGGCCGTGCGCACCGCCGTGCCGTCGACGCGCAGCTCGACGCGCACGCCCGGGTCGTCGCTGCCGCCGGCCAGCCGCATCGTCAGCTTCGATCCACCGAGGACGATCGGCGGCGACAGGAGCGTGCCGGTCGCCTCGTCGCCGCCGTGCATCGAGTCGGCGAACCAGCGGCCGCCGATCTTCCGGACCGGCGCCTGGCCCGGCAGCTCGCGCGACACCGGCCCGCCGTCCCACGCACTGCCCATCACCGTCCACTGACCGAATCCAGTGTCCTCGAAATCGAACAGTACGGTCACACCGGGCGGCGGCACCGCGCGGCCGGCCGGCACCCAGATGGCGTCGGGGACCACCGTCGCGCCGCTGAACAGGCGCGGCCGCGCGGTCCGCGGGACCAGATCGTCGATGCGGTAGTTCTGCGGCAGCGCGCCGACCTCCTGGTGCAGGTCGCGGTTGTCGAGGACGATCGCGTCCCACTGGCGGCGACGCAGCGCGGCGGCGAGCTGGACCTGATCGAAGCGGTACTCGTGCATGAGCCGGTCGTAGGCGGTGCCGGCCGTCGTCCACAGGGTCGTGACGTCCTTCACGCCCATCCGGTGCACGTACATCCGCTTGCCGGCGAGGTGGGCGTACCAGGGGTGCGAGGGCACCCACACCTCGCCGGGCAGGCCGCGGATGAGGGCGATGAGCTCGTCGCCGGCGGCGCGGTCGCGGGCGGTGGGCACGAACGGCCGCGGGTTCCAGCGGGCCTCGTAGCACTGCACGCCGAGCGCGGCGGCGACGGCGACCGCGAGGACGGTCGCGATCGGATCGCGGCGCGACGCGCGCGGACCGGCCGGGCGGTCGGGACCGCCGAGCAGGACCTCGGCGCACGCGTACGTCGACGGGACGACCAGGCCGGCGGCCATCGCGCCGTGCAGCAGCGCCGGCATGTAGGCGTTGTAGTGGGCGTACTGCGTGCCCCAGCCGATCGCGCCGACCAGCGTCGACACCGCGTAGACGTAGGTCCAGGCGAGCAGCGCGCGGGCGGCCGGCGGCACCTGGCGGCGCAGCACGGCGCAGGCCGCCACCACCGCGAGGCCGAGCGCCAGCACCACCGTCGCGCCGCGCTGGTGGAGGAGGATGAGGCTGAACGACCTCCAGAAGCGATCGATGTTCCAGTCGTGGGCCTGGTGGAGGTCGCGGATGTAGAACCAGAACCAGCCGCCGGTGGCGCGCTGCATGAGCCAGGTTCCGCCGAGACCGATCACGCCGGCGGTGGCGATGAAGGTCGGCGCGCGGCGCCAGTCGAGGATGACGACGAGCGGGATGGCGGCGGCGACGTAGAGGACGCCGGTCTGCTTGGCGAAGAACGACAGGGCGAGCAGCGCGGCGGCGAGCGCGATGCGCGCGTGGCCCCAGACGCCGCGGCCGGCGCGCCCCCAGCGCAGCACGGCGTAGAGGCCGCCGGTCATGAGCAGGAGCGCGAGCGTGTCGGCGCGGACGAGGTCGTACCAGCCGCCGGTGAACGGGTAGGCGGCGGAGAACAGGCCGAGCGCGAGGACGGCGCCGACCAGGCCGGGCGCGGCGCGGCGGCCGGGCAGGGCGGCCTTGCCCTGGGCGAGGACGACCGCGCCGATGCCGAGGAGCGACGCGATCGAGACCGCCCGCCCGAGCTGGTACGAGAGGTCGGCGAACGCGCTCAGCGCGGCGAGCAGCCCCGGATAGAGCGGCGTGTAGAGGAACGGGATGTAGTCGACCGACGGCGGCGGATAGAGGCCGTCGCCGGTGGCGACCCGGTGGGCGCCGTGGAGGACGCCGCCCTCCATCCATTCGAGGTCGTACGGGTACGGATAGCGGTGCGCGATCGTCCAGGCGAGGAGGCCGAGCTGGTAGAAGCCGGGCGCGGCGAGCGCGAGCCACAGGCAGAGGCGCAGCACGCGCGCGGTCGCGTCCTCCGGCCACGGGTGGTGCTTCACCGGACCACCTTCAGCGTCGCCACGTGGACCCGGTTCTCCTTCACCTCGAAGGCGGGCGGCGCGAGGACCGGCTGGCGGGCCTGCTTGCGCCAGAGCCCGGTCCAGAGCGCGTAGTCGCCGGGGGGCGCGGTCGCCGGCACGCTGGCCGTGATCGTGTAGCGGATGTACTGGCCGGCCTTCCACCAGGCGAACGGCCGCGCCGGCGCGTGGTCGGCGGTGAAGCGGCCGCCGGTCGGCGCCTCGAAGTGGACGAACACCTTCCAGCCGTCGGCGAGGCGGCCGCGGGCGGCGAACGTCCAGGTGATGTCGAAGACGTCGCCGGCCTTGACCTGGGCCGGCAGGTCGACGGCGAGGAGCCGGACGTCGGGGCCGAGGTCGATGTCGAGCGGGTGGGCGAGGTCCGGCGGACCGGACAGCAGCGCCTCGGCGGCGCCCGCCGGGATCTGCGCCGAGTCGAACCACCGCTCGAACGTCCGGCGGGCGGACAGACAGCGGCCGGGCGAGCCGCTGATGTCGCGGGTCTCGCCGGGGTCGCGGTCGAGGTCGTAGATCTGCCAGCTCGTGTGCGGCGTGATGTCGTAGAGGACGTGGCAGTGGGCGGTCGCCGCGCCGCGCTTGTCGTGGTTGCCCTCGTACTGGACCTGCTGGAAGACGGCGCGGTCGGGATCGTCGGCGCGGCTGCCGGCGATCCAGCCGAGCAGCGAGCTGCCCATCATCTCGGGGTTGGCCGGCACGCCGGCGAGGTTGGCGAGCGTCGGCATGATGTCGACGTGGCCGGCGGGCGTCTCGACGACGCGCGGCGCGAGGCCGGGCACGCGGATGATGAGCGGCACGCGGGTCTGCGCGCCGTAGAGGTCGTAGCCGTGGAAGTAGATGTCGTGCTCGCCGAAGCCCTCGCCGTGGTCGCCGGTGACGACGATGATGGTCTTGTCCCAGAGGCCGCGCGCCTTGAGGTCGTCGAGCAGGCGGCCGATGTGGAGGTCGGTGAAGCGGATCTCGCCGTCGTAGCGGGCCATGTCGTCGGTGCCGAAGCTCGGCACCTCGGGGTGGACCTCGTAGTCGTGGTGCGGATCGTAGTAGTGGATCCAGAGGAAGAAGCGCTCCTGGCCGTGGGCGGCGAGGAACGCGAGCGCCTTGTCGGTCTGCTGGCGCGAGGAGCTGCCGCGGGTGTGGGCGGGGTCGGAGCCCTCGTGCAGCCGGGCGTCCTCGTTGTCGTAGAAGGCGAAGCCCTGGTTCATCCGGTGCGACGGATCGAAGTAGGAGTAGCTGGTGATGGCGGCGGTGGTGAAGCCGCGCGGCGCGAGGAGCTCGGCGATCGTCGTCGCGCGCGGCAAGAGGCCGGGCCAGCCGGGGATCGAGTAGTCGTAGTAGACGTCGAGCGGGAGGCGGCCGGTGAGGATCGCCGGCATCGAGTAGCGCGTCGACGGGGCGTGGGCCCAGCCGTGGGCGAAGCGCGCGCCGGCGGCGGCGAGCGCGTCGAGGTTGGGCGAGGTCGGCCGCGCGTAGCCGTAGGCGCCGAGGTGATCGGCGCGCAGGGTGTCGATCGTGAGGAGGATGATGTTGGCGTCGGCGGGGACGCCCGCGGGCAGGGGGATCATGCCGACGTCGTCGGTGGTGCGGCCGGCGTGGGCGTCGCCGGCGACGCAGTTCTGGTCGATGCCGTCGTCGGGCAGGTCGAGCGCGCCCGGGTGGATCGACGCGTCGAGGTCGTTGCAGTCGTCGCCGCCGAACAGCGCGGAGTGGCCGTCGCGATCGAGGTCGAAGACGCCGGTGAGCGCGCGGGTGATCGGGTCGCCGAGGCCGCTGTAGGCGACGGCGGCCTTGACGACCGACGCGCGGTTGCCGGCGGCGGCGGCCGTGACGAGGAGCGCGAGCGGGAGGCCGGCGGTGACGAGCGCGCGGCGGCGCGGCGTGGTGGTCGCGCGGGCGAGCGGGCGCAGCGCGGCCAGGCGGCGCGCGAGCGGCCAGGCGGGGAGGACCAGCGCGAGGCCGAGGAGCGCGAGGTAGAGCGGGCGCGCGCGGACGAGCGACAGCGTGTCGTGGGCGTCGTCGAGGAAGGCCGCGGCGGAGGCGACCGCGAGGAGCCAGGCGGCGACGGCGGGCGCGGCCGGGGGCGCCGCGAGGCGGCGGAGCGGGCGCGCGAGCAGGCGGGCGAGGCCGGCGGCGAGCGCGACCGCGATGGCGAGCGCGACGAGGGTGTGGGTCATCGCGGCGCTGACCAGGCGGCGGCCGGTGACGTCGAGCGGCACGATGTGGCGCGGCGGCTGGCGCGGCGTGAACGCGTGGAGCACGAGCGCGTGCGAGACGAGCAGCGCGGCGGCGACCAGCGGCACCAGCAGCACGGCGAACGTCGTCGCCATCGACCACGCCGTGCCGGTGCCCGTGCCCGTACCCGTGCTCGTGCCCGTGTCCGATCTGGCCCGCCGCACCACGCCGAGCCCCACGCCGGCGATCACGATCCCCGCCGCCACCGCCCCCGCCATCGCGAGCACGGTGACCGTCTGCGTGCCCGCGATCATCAGCCCGTGGTGCTTGCGCTGGGCGAGCGCGCGCACGAGCCCGCGCCGCGCGATCCACGCCGCGAGCCCGCACGAGGGCGCGATCGTCCCGGCCAGCGCGAGGCCCATCCACCGGTCGCGCCGCCCGGCGGCCACCAGCGACCAGCCGACCAGCAGCAACCCCGCCGCCAGGGCCGCCCCGGCGAGCGCGCCGACCAGGCCGTACGTCGTCACCAGGTACGCGATCGTCCGCACCCGGGTCGCCACCGGCGGCGCGAACTGCGCGAACCGCGCCCACGCCTGCACGCCATCGACGAGCGCGGCGAGGGCACCCGCGATCGCGCCGACCAGCGCGCCGTGCAGCACCGGTCCGCGGCTCGCCGAGGCCATCGGCGGGCAAGCTAACGCGAATCGACGACGTCGGCCACCCGCCGCGGCCCCGGTCGCGGCCGCGCCCCGCCGAACCCGATGCACGAGGTCGGTCGCTTGGAGCGGCCGCGCCCCGCCGGTATCCTGCGCGCGGTGTCCGCCCGCGCTCGCCCGTGGCTCCCGGCCGTCGCCCGGTGGGCGCCCCTCGTCCTCGCCGGCGCGATCCTGGTCTGGCACTCGCTCCGCTACGACTTCGTCACCGACGATGCCTACATCTCGTTCGTCTTCGCGCGCAACTTCGCCGAGCACGGCCAGCTCACGTTCAACCTGGGCGACCGCGTCGAGGGCTACACCAACTTCCTGTGGACGCTCATCCTCGGGCTGCTGATGGTCGTCGGCGTGCCGGCGCCGGGCGCGGCCAAGGTGCTCGGCACCGCGTTCGGCCTCGCCACGCTCTACGTCGCGTTCCGCATCGGCGAGCGGCTGCTCGGGCGCGGCGCGCCGCTGGCGTCCCTGGCGCCGCTCCTGCTCGCCTGCTCGAGCGGCTTCGCGTGCTGGTCGTCGGGCGGCCTCGAGACCCAGCTCTACACGTTCCTGGTCGCGCTCGCGCTCGACGGCTACGTCGAGGCATTCGACGGCGACGGCGACGGCGACGCGGCCGCGGCCGCGGCCCGCGGACGCTCGCGCCCGCTGCGGCGGATGGCGATCGCGCTCGCGCTCGCGGCGATGACGCGCCCCGAGGGCCTGCTCATCGCGGCGCTGTTCGTGCTGCACCGGCTCGCCCACAACGCCACCGCCGATCGCCGCTGGCGGCCGACGCGCGACGAGCTGGTCGCGTGCGCGTGGTTCCTCGGCCTCTGGGCGCCGTGGTTCGCCTGGCGCTGGTGGTACTACCGCTGGCCGTTCCCGAACACGTACTACGTGAAGGCCGCCGGCAAGGCGGTGCCCGGCTACGAGGCGAAGATGCACCGCCACGGCTGGCACTACGTCGGACGCTGGTTCACCCAGACCGACCTCGTGTGGGCCAGCCCGGTGGCGCTCGCCGGGCTGGTCGCGCGCCCGCGGACCGCGCGGATCGCCTTCACGTCGCTGGCGGCGCTGATCACGGTCGTCTACCTCGCCTACGCGGTCTCGGTCGGCGGCGATTTCATGGGACTCCATCGTTTCGTCATGCCGCTGTTCGTGCTGGCGGCGCTGCTCGTCGCGCTCGGCGTCGACCGGCTGGCCTGGCTGATCGGCCGCGCGGCGCCGCACGCCGGTCCGCTGGCCGGTGCGCTCGTCGCGCTCGTGCTGCTCGGCGCGTTCGCCGTCGATCAGCAGCGCCTCACCGATCGCAGCCTGAAGGTGCTGCGCGCCGACGACGGCATCGACACCCCCGGCTACCTGCGGCTCTACGCCCACGACCGGCTGCTCATCGGCCGCGCGCTCGCCGCCTGCGTGAAGCCCGACGACTTCGCCATCTACGGCGGCGTCGGCGCGCTGCCGTGGACCGCGCACCTCGACGGCGTCGACGTCTTCGGCCTGGTCTCCGACAAGGTCGGCCACCGGGTGGCGCGCACGCGCGATCGGCCGGGCCACAACAAGTGGGCGCCCGACGCGCTCCTCGAGGAGTACCGGCCGACGATCATCCTCCACTGCTACGACCTGCGCGGCGTGCCGGAGCCGTCGCCGCTCGGCCACTGCGATCACGGCTACTGGGAGAGCCGCGGCTTCGAGCGGCTCGTGCTCCACGTGCCCGGCCTGAAGGAGCGCGGCGAGTACCTGACCTTCCTCGCCCGCAAGGACCGCGCGCTCGAGTGCCCGGGGCTGTCGCGGTGAGCGAGCTGCCGCGCGCGGCGATCGTGCGCTCGGCGGCGCGGCGGGCGGCGCCGTGGCTGATCGCCCTGGCCGCGATCGCGATCGTGCTGGCCGTGCGCGCGCGGGTGGCGACGGCGCCGCTGGCGCGGCTGGCGCCGGGCGCGGCGCAGGCGGGTGATCCGCCCGGCCGGGTGTGGACCGGCAGCCTCGCCTTGCCGCGCGGCGGCCCGTACATGCTCGGCTTCCAGAGCCCGGGGCCGGCGTTGCTCGAGCTCACCGGCGACGTGGTGCCGGCGGGGCAGCGGTTCGCGG
>DASZXE010000794.1:0-7101 GCA_035546475.1 Kofleriaceae bacterium | reverse complement strand
GGGGCCGCGAGCCGTCGCCGCGCGAGGCGACGACGACCGCGAGCCCGAGCCCGACGACGCCGGCGGCGAGCACCGCCGCGACGACGCGCGTCCGTGTGGCCGTGGAGGCGCCCACGTGCTGCCTAGTGGCAACCGTCATGGTCGTCGTCGTGGTCGCCGTGGCCACCGTAGCCGCGGTCGCCGCAGCGCGAGATGCCGGCCAGCGCCACCACGAGCGCGCGCCGCACCGGCGTCAGCACGTGCGCCTGCACCAGCGTCTGGCTCGCCTGCGCCACGCACTGCAGGTACTGGCCGTGGTTGCGCCAGCTCTCCGACGTGCCGCGCGGCCCGGCGCACGGGCACATCTGGCCGATCGAGCAGCCGGTCGCCGGATCGACGAGCGCGCCGAGCGGCGTCGCCGGGCAGACATCGGTCGCGTCCGGGCGGCCGTCGCCGTCGTCGTCGAGGTCGCAGGCATCGCCCTGGCCGTCGTGGTCGAAGTCGGCCTGGCTGGCGTTGGCGACCAGCGGGCAGTTGTCGTGGTTGTCGGCGCGGCCGTCGTTGTCGTCGTCGCTGTCGCAGACGTCGCCCTTGCCGTCGTGATCGTGGTCGGCCTGGTTCGGGTTGGCGACCGTCACGCAGTTGTCGAGCGCGTCGTTGACGCCGTCGTTGTCGAGGTCGCCGTCGCAGACGTCGCCGCGCCCGTCGTGGTCGCTGTCGGCCTGGTTCGCGTTCGCGATCGTCGGGCAGTTGTCGAGGCCGTCGATCACGCCGTCGCCGTCGTCGTCGTCGTCGCAGGCATCGCCGCGGCCATCGCCGTCGAGGTCCGCCTGGTCCGGGTTGGCGACCGCCGGGCAGTCGTCCATGACGTCGACCACCGCGTCGCCGTCGTCGTCGGGATCGCAGGCGTCGCCGAGCGCGTCGCCGTCGGTGTTGGTCTGGTCGGCGTTGGCGACCGCCGGGCAGTTGTCGGCGCCGTCGTCGATCGTGTCGCCGTCGTCGTCGTCGTCGCAGGCGTCGCCGGCGCCGTCGCCGTCGAGGTCCGCCTGATCGCCGTTGGCGACCGCCGGGCAGTCGTCGCCGGCGTCGGCGATGCCGTCCCCGTCGTCGTCGTCGTCGCAGGCATCGCCGGCGCCGTCGCCGTCGAGGTCCGCCTGGTCGGCGTTGGCCGTGCGCGGGCAGTCGTCGCCGGGGTCGCCGACGCCATCGCCATCGTCGTCGACGTCGCAGGCGTCGCCCAGGTGGTCGCCGTCGAGATCCGCCTGGTCGGCGTTCGCGGTGTCCGGGCAGTTGTCGAGCGTGTCGAACACGCCGTCGCCGTCGTCGTCGGGATCGCAGGCATCGCCGGCGCCGTCCTGGTCGGCGTCGAGCTGGTCCGCGTTCGGCGTCGACGGGCAGTCGTCGAGCGTGTCGAGCACGCCGTCGTTGTCGTCGTCGCCGTCGCAGGCGTCGCCGGCGCCGTCGTGATCGGCGTCCTCCTGGCCGGGGTTGGCGGTGAAGTGACAGTCGTCGGCGGTGTCGACGACGCCGTCGTTGTCGTCGTCGGCATCGCAGGCGTCGCCCGCCCCGTCGCCGTCGCTGTCGGTCTGGTCGGCGTTGCTGGTCAGCGGGCAGTCGTCGGCGCCGTCGAGGAAGCCGTCGTTGTCGTCGTCGGCGTCGCAGGCATCGCCCGCCCCGTCGCCGTCGTTGTCGGCCTGATCGGCGTTGGCCAGCGTCGGGCAGTCGTCGGTCGCGTCGGGGACGCCGTCGTTGTCGTCGTCGGGGTCGCAGACGTCGGTGACGCCGTCGCCGTCGCTGTCCGGCCCGAGGACGCAATCGTCGACGAGGACGATCTCGGTCGGTCCCGGCACGCTGGCGAAGGTGTCGACGAAGTTGCCGGTCGTCGGGTTGTAGCGCCGCACGCTGTTGGTGTTGCGGTCGGCCACGTACATGAGGCCGTCGTCGGGGTTGAACACCACCGCGCGCGAGCCGCTGATCGGCTCGGTGAACGTGCCGCCGTGCGGCCCGAGGGAGGTCGGGTCCAGCCGCTGGATGCCGTCCTGCGTCGCCACGTAGAGGGTGCCGTCGGGCGCGATCACCGCGTCGCGCGGCTCCTCGACGTGCGGGATCGACCGGCGGAGGAAGGCGCCGGTGTGGCCGTCGAACCGGAAGACGTCGCTGCCGGTCCCCGGCGCGGTCGCCACGTAGAAGCTGTTGCCGTCGGGCGAGAAGCTCATGCCGAACGGCCGCTGGAAGCCGGCGACGCCGTTCGCCGCGCCGGCGCCGGGCGCGACGAACTGGCGGACGAACGTGCCGTCGGCGAGGTTCCACTCGGTGACGTCGTTGGACGCGATGCCGCCGACGAACAGGTGACCGTCGTGCACGACCAGGTCGGCGGGCTGGGACGTCCCGCCCTGGAGGAAGACCTTGATGAACGCGCCGGTCGTCGCGTCGTACTCGAGCACCTGGTTGGTATCGAGGCTGGTGACCAGCAGGTGACCCGCGCCGTCGAGCGCGGCCCCGCGCGGCGACGACAGGCCGCCGGAGCCGGCCGTGACGTAGGCGCCGGCGGAGGTGCCGTCGGGATGGAACGCGAGCACCGAGCCGGGCCCGCTGAGCCCGCTGGTGACGAGCACCTTGACGATGGCCGCGTCGGCCACCGACGAGAACGCGGCCACGCCGAGCGCGGGCAGCAGGATCGATCGCAACTTCATGAGTGCTTCCTTCCTCGTGTCGCGGGATCGCGGGCGAGCGCCGGGCAGGCGCCCGACGCGAGGGGAGTCCCCCACCCCGTGCGGGTGTCTTTACACCGGCGCAAAGAATGCGCGTCGGCCGTAGACGGCCAACCGCTGGCCAGGATCGGCCACCCTCCGCAACCGTCGGGAACCGTTCAGGTCGGCGGCGTGTCGCCGGCCGGTCCGGCGGCCTCGACCTTGCCGCGCCCGCCGAGCCAGCGAGCGAGCAGCCCGCACGCGAGCGCCCACGCGAGGCCGATCGTCCAGCCCGCGAGCACGTCCGTCGGGTAGTGGACGCCGAGGTAGACGCGGGTCAGGCCGATCAGCAGGGCGAGGAGCGCGCCGGTGGCGACCACGAACACGCGCAGCCGCTGCTGCGGCAGCGTGCGCGCGATCATGACCGCGAGCGTCAGGTAGAGCGCGGCGGCGATCGTCGAGTGGCCGCTCGGGAACGACTGTCCGCCCGCCGGATCGATCTGCGTGACGAAGTCGGGGCGCGGCCGCGCGTACACGTGCTTGAGGAGCGTGGTCCACAGCCCGGCGCCGATCGCGCACGCGCCGACGAGGAGCGCGTAGCGGCGGCGGCCGGCGAGCGCGAGGAAGGCGACCGCGATCAGCGCGACCAGCGTCGTCACCGCGCTCGAGCCGAGCGCCGACAGGTGGACGGCCGCCGCCTCGACGCCGTGCGAGCCGACCGGGTTCGACGGGGTGTGGCGGAAGAACAGCAGGATCGCGCGGTCGAAGCCGAGCGTCTCGCCCTCGCGGACCTCGGAGCCGAGCGCGACGAAGGCGAGGACGAGCCCGACGACGACCGCGAGGATCGCCAGGAGCCGCAGCTCCGGCGCCCGCAGCCAGCGCACGCGCGCCACGAGCCAGCGACCGATCGCGCCCATCGCGGTGCCTACGCCAGCGTGTGATAGACCTTCTGCACGTCGTCGTCCTGCTCGAGGGCGTCGACCAGCTCGAGCACCTCCTTCGCCTGGTCCGACGGCAGGTCGGTCACGTTCTGCGGGACGTACTCGGACTCCGACGAGATGACGGCGATCTTGCGCTCCTCGAGCGCGGCGGCGAGCCGGCCGAAATCGGCGAACGCGCAGCGGATGACGACCTGCTTCTCGCCCTTCTCGCCGGTCGTCTCGCCCAGCTCCTCGAGGCCGTGATCGATGAGGTCGAGCTCGAGCGCCTCGAGGTCGAGCCCCTCGGGCGACAGCTTGAAGACGCCCATGCGGGTGAACTGGAAGCCGACCGAGCCGGTGGTGCCGAGGTTGCCGCCGTGCGTCTTGAAGTAGCTGCGCACGTTGGCGACGGTGCGGGTGACGTTGTCGGTCGCGGTCTCGACGAGGACGGCGATGCCGTGCGGCGCGTAGCCCTCGTACACCACGATCTCGTAGTCCTTGGTGTCCTGGCCGGCGGCGCGCTTGATCGCGGCCTCGACCTTGTCCTTCGGCATGTTCACCGCGCGCGCGTTCTGCAGCACGCGGCGCAAGGACGGGTTGTTCTCGGGGTGCGGGCCGGCGGCCTTGACCGCGATGGTGATCTCCTTGGCGACGCGAGTGAACGCCTTCGCCATGCGGTTCCACCGCGCGAACATCGTGTGCTTGCGTGTCTCGAAGATGCGTCCCATGGGTCGGGCGCACCTTACCACCGGCGGTCAGGGACGCGGCGCGAACCGGCGCCAGCGCCGGCGGCCCCACGCGAGGCCGAGCCCGAGGAGCACGAGCCCCGCGACGCCGGCGGCAGCGAGCTCGGCTCGGCGGCGGCCGCGCGCGCCGTGACCGAAGATGCGGTGGGCGAGCGCGCGCAGGTGCGGGTGGCTGCGGCCGTGCGCGGCCGCGTGGTGCGACGGCGCGGGCGCGTGCAGGAGCGCGCGCGCGTGGTCGAAGTCGGGCAGCGGGCAGCGCCCGGGGAAGTCCAGGTCGTCGATCGACGGCTCGCCCCGGGTGGCGCGGGCGTAGAGCGCCTCGACGCGAGCCGGGTCGACGCTCTGGATCTGGTGCGCGGCCCAGCAGAGCGACGCGACGTACGCCTGGCTCTGGTGCGGGAGGAGGTCGGCGGCCTGCTCGGCGAGGTCGGCGGCGACGTGGCGGTAGTGGTAGCGCTCGCCGTGGACCGGCGCGCTCGCGGCGAGGCGCGCCAGCTCGACGAAGCTCTTGCCGGTGACCCACGGCGGGTCCTCCCAGGCCATCCGATCGTACTCGGCGCCGTAGAAGCCCCAGTCGGGCGCGTTCGCGGTGCCGAGGATCTCGAGGCCGTCGCGGCGGGCGACCAGCGAGGCGGTGAACAGCGCGCGGGCGCGGTCGACGCGGTCGCGGGCGTGGTCGGCGGTGGTCATCGCCAGCGCGTACTCGACGGCGGGGGCGCGCGCGCTGGCGTCGAGGTACGGGATGGCGTCGGTGTAGCGGCCGGCGCGCATGAGGCGGCGGCCGAGGAGCGCGCGCAGCATGTCGGGGCCGGCGTTCCACTCGAGCGCGGCGAAGGTCGGGGTGGCGTAGGTGTCGGGCAGCGCGTCGACGAAGGTGCGCAGCTCGTCGATCGTCACCAGGCGCTCGGCGATGTAGGTGAGGTCGTCCGGGTGCTGGCGGCGGACCTCCCACGCGAGCGCGAGGGCATCGGTCATGCGGCCCTCGGAGACAGCGACGGTGGCGCGCTCGCCGACGATGCGGTCGTGCTCGGGGCCGCCGCAGGTGGGCGTCGGGTCGTCGGTCGGATCGACGTCGTCGGCGGTGGCGGTGGCGTCGGCGGTGGCGGTGGCGTCGGCGGTGGCGGCGGTGGCGTCGGCGGGGCAGGCGTCGCGCTGGCGGAAGCCGTCGGCGGCGCGCGCGAGCAGGCGATCGGCGGCGACCTTGTCGCCGTCGCGCAGCGCGAGCTTCGCGCGGACCCAGTCGGCCAGCGGCGTGTCGCCGGCGTGCGCGACGAGCTGGCGCGCGCGGTCCCAGACGCCGCGGTGGTAGGCGGCGGCGGCGAGCTCGTCGGCGCCGGCGATGCCGTCGATGGCGGCGAGCTCCTGCCACACGCGATCGGCCTGCTCGTCGGTGAGCTCGAGGCTGCGGGTGGCGAGGTAGGTGGCGAGCAGCCGCTGGCCGACGGCGTCGCCGAGGACGTCGCGCTCGTGGCCGCCGGCGATCAGGTCGCGCGTCACGAAGAGCAGCGACGTCGCGCCGTCGGGGTGGCCGAGCGCGGCCTGCTCGGCGTAGAGGTGGAGCGCGCCGACCGGGTCGCCGACGCGCAGGTGTAGCCGCGCCTCCTGGCCGAGGCTCGACAGCGCGAGGCCGGCGCCGTCGTCGAAGCCGCGGTCGACGAGCGTGCGCACGAGCTGGTACGCGCGGATGCCGGCGCGGCCGTCGCGCGCGCGGCCGAGCATGTAGGCGGCGCGCACGGAGCGGCGCTGGCGCGCGGCGGCCGGCAGCGCGAGCACGCCCTCGTAGTCGCCCGCCTCGTAGAGCGCGCGCTCGCGGGTGCCGGCGTCGTCGGGCGCGGGGCCGGCGTCGGCGACGTACGGGTAGCTGTCGGTGGGCTCGACGAGGTGGGTGACGTCGTCGAGGAAGAGCCCCTCGGGCAGCGTGCCCAGCGTGTCGCCGCGATCGAGGAGCAGCGAGACGGGGAAGTCGGGGCCGCACGCGCGCGCGGGGCGCGGGGCGAGGCCGGCGGCAACGGCGACCGACAGCGCGATCGGCAGGAAGCGGTCACGGGACATCGAGGCGGAGGTCCTTTCCCGTCGCCCAGCCGACGACGGTCTCGGTGCCGGCCGCGAGCACACGCGGCGGCGGGGTCCAGGCGTCGGCGGCAGCCGGCGCGTAGCCGGCGACGAGGTCGGCGGCGGTGAGCGCGCCGCGCAGGTGGATGGCGGGGAACGGCGCGTCGAGCGAGCCGGTGCTGGCGACGACGACGTCATAGACGTCGGGGCCGCGCGGGACGAGCCGGGCCTCGGCGCGGGCGACCAGCGGCGCGCCGGCGATGACGGCGTCGAGGGTGGCGGGCGGCCAGGCCGCGGTGTCGCCGGCGGTCGGCAGGCGGAACCAGACGATGCCGTCGAGGTTGGCGATCGGCCGGCGCTCGAGGTCGCGGACGAGCGCGGCGACGTCGGCGGGGTCGGCGGCGACGCGGCGGCCGTCGAGGACGACGGCGTAGGTCGGCAGCGCGACGCGCCGGTGGGCGGCGGGAACGGCGGCGGCGAAGGCGTCGAGGCCGCGGCGGGCGCCGGCGCGATCGAAGATCGTCGGCGCGCGGACGGCGTGGACCTGCACGACCAGCTCGTCGACGGCGGCGGCGACGTCGGCGAGCGCGGGCGAGCCGGCCCAGGTCGGCAGCGCGGTGATCGACCAGCGCAGCGGGGCCGGCGGGCGGGCCGCGGCGAGCCAGCGGGCGTAGGCGGGGAGCGCGGCGGTGGCGCAGTCGTGATCGAGCTCGA
>DASZXE010000793.1:0-7738 GCA_035546475.1 Kofleriaceae bacterium | reverse complement strand
GCCGGTGCCGCTGCCGTGGGCCGCGGCCGCCGCCGTGCCACCGCCCGCCGCCGCGCTGCCGCCGCCCGCCTTGGACGTCGAGCTCCCCTTGCACGCCGCGCCGCCGAGCGCCGCCGCGATCGCGATCGAGTACAGGACCTTCCGCATCCCGCGAGCCTAACTCACGGCGTGGCGCGCGCGCTGCCGCCGCGGCCGGATCCGACGCCGCCGCCGGGGCCGGCCACGATCGCGCGCGTCGAGGCTTGGTCTCCCGCGCGGGGCGAGCGGCGCCGAGCCGCGCTCGCTGCCGGTGAGCCGGGGCTACTGAACGGATTGTCAGAGGCCCATGCGAGGGTGGCTTCGATGACGGCAACGAGCTTCCAGAGCGGGTTCCAGGTCGCGAAGGGCGACGCGGTGGCGTGGCTGCGCACGCTGCCCACCGCGGCCGTCGACCTCGTCGTGACCGATCCGCCGTACGAGTCGCTGGAGAAGCACCGCGCGGTCGGCACCACGACGCGGCTCAAGCACAGCAAGGCGTCGAGCAACGACTGGTTCGAGATCTTCCCCAACAGCCGCTTCGGCGAGCTGTTCGCGGAGGTCTACCGGGTGCTCGCGCGCGACGCGCACTTCTACCTGTACTGCGATCCGGAGACGATGTTCGTCGCGAAGCCGCTGGCCGAGGCGGCGGGCTTCAAGTTCTGGAAGCCGCTCATCTGGGACAAGCGCCGCATCGGCATGGGCTACCACTACCGCGCGCGCTACGAGTGCATCCTCTTCTTCGAGAAGGGGAAGCGCCGGCTGGCGGACCTCGGCGTGGCCGACATCCTCGAGGCGCCGCGCGTCGTCGGCGGCTATCCGGCGGAGAAGCCGTCGGCGGTGAGCGAGGTGCTCATCCGGCAGAGCAGCGAGCCGGGCGAGCTGGTGATCGATCCGTTCATGGGCTCCGGCTCGGTCGGCGTCGCGGCGGTCGGGCAGGGGCGCCGGTTCGCCGGCAACGATCTGTGCGACGAGGCGGTGACCATCACGCGCAGCCGGTTGCTGAACGCGGGCGCGGTCGAGCGGCCGACGATCTCGAGCGTGTCCGATGGCCTCGTCGCCGGCGGCCAGCTCGGCCTGGCGATGTGATGGCGCGCGCGAGGGCACAGGCCGGTGCGGCCGCCGTCGGCGCGGGATCAGCCTCGGCGGCCGGCCCGCGGGTGGGCGAGGGCGGCGACACGGGATCGGGCGCTGCGACCGGCCCGCGCGCGCGGGCGGGCGGGGCCGCCGCGGGCGCGGGGACAGGCCTGCCGGGTCGCGGGGGAACGGGGGAGGGCGCGGCCGGCGGAGCCGCGACCGTCGGCATGACCGGCAACCAGTACCGGGATCTCATCGCCCGCTACATCGATCACGTGTACGGGCCGCACGGGCTGGTCGTCTACACGGAGGTGGCGCTCGGCAAGACGATCATCGGCAAGGACCGCGTGATCGACGTCTTCGTCGTGCGCGACGGGGACCAGCGCGCGATCGCGATCGAGTGCAAGTACCAGGGCGCGCAGGGGACCGTCGACGAGAAGATCCCGTACGCGCTGCAGGATCTCGAGGCGCTGTGGATCCCCGGCCTGCTCGTCTATGCAGGCACCGGCTGGTCGCGCGGCGTGCTGCACACGCTCGAGGGCTCGCGGCGGGCGGCGTACTGCCTGCCCGATGCCGGCGGGATCGGGCCGCGCCGCGAGACGCGCGAGCTCGATCACGTGCTCGCCGCGACGTTCGGGCTGTGGCAGCTCGTCATCCCGCCGGGCCGCCGGTTCCGGAGCCGATAGACTCCGCCGCCTGCCGCCAGACACGGCCGGTTACCGCCACGGACCGCCAGGGACCGCCGACGTCACGGTCCGCCGGGGCCGCCGGGGCCGCCGGGGGCCACCGCGGGCCGCCGCGGCCCCGCGGGCTTCCGACGCGCGTGGCGGGCGCGAGCGCCGGTGTTGCTAGCTGCGGACCGGCGTGTCGTACGGCTCGATCAGCTCGGCGAACGACGGCTCCGGGATCTCGTCGAGCACGAGGTCGCCGGCGAGCAGCTCCTTCTGGCGCTCGGCGAACCGGTGCTCGGCGAGGCGCAGCGGGTGCTCCATCAGCTTCTCGAGATCCTTGCGCAGCGCGGTCCACTTGAGGCGCGTGCTGTCGTCGAGCGAGCGGTCGCGGGCGCGCGCGTCGGCCAGCGTCCACGAGGCGCGCGCGAGCTCGCCGGCGATGCCGAGCACGAGGTCGCCGAGCGCGCCGCGGACCGCCAGCGACCGCTCGGCCGCCTCGACGACCACCGCGGCGACGGCGAGCGCGCCGTGCGGATCGTGGCGGGCGACCGAGCCGGCGACTCGCTCGCGCAGCCGGTCGAGGCCGTTCACGTAGCTGGAGACGGTCGTCGACAGCAGCGTCCGGAACGGCGGCGTCAGCGCGGGCCAGTCGACCGCGAGGTGCTCGAGACGGATGCGCATCGCCTTGCTCGCGAAGGCGTCGAAGGAGGAGAGCAGCGCGCGCAGGCGGTCGTCGCGCGCCTCGAGCTCCGCGAGCGTGGTCGCGGGCAGCTCGTCGAGCTCGGCGCGGAGCTGGTCGGCGTACCCGTCGAGGTCGAGCTCGTCGAGCTGGGCGAGGCGCTGCACGCGATCGAGGAGCTGCTGCGCGGTCGCGCCGGTCGAGGCCATCATCGTCACCACCGTACCGCGATGCCTCGGGGACGGCGCACCCGACCAGTCGAGTGGCCACCGCGCCGGCGCGTCGGGACGGTCGTCCCCAGCGAGGCGCGGCAAGGCATGGCAACGCGACGGCAAGCGCGCGAGATCGCGGCGCGCTCGACGGGGCGGCGCGTGGCTCGCGGGCTCGACCTCCAGTGGCACGACCACTGCACTGGTCCGGCGGCAACCGAACCCCAACGGAGTTCCGCCATGAAGAGCTTGCTCACCTGCGCCGCGCTGATCGGGATCTGTGCCGCCGCCTGCACCGGCGATGACGACCACGCGCTCCAACCGCCCGAGTCCGGCGATGCGTACCTGACGATCGTCGGCGACAAGAACGTCTTCATGGAGAACGGCTGGCAGCAGGCGATCACCGTCCGCTACCACGACGGCGACGATCATCCGCTCGCCGGCGAGATCGCGTTCTCGCTCGAGGGCACGGGCGGCGGGGCGACGCTGACGTCGACGCGGGCGGTGACCGACGCGCACGGCGAGGCCACCGTGAAGGTGCAGGCGGGCGCGACGGGTGACGCGGCGTTCGCCGTCGAGGCGGCGGCCGAGTTCGCCGACCCGGTGACGTGGAAGGTCGCGGTGACGACGAGCCAGCCGGACGGCCCGATCGATCCGACCGGCAACTTCCGCCTCGATAGCAGCTTCGATCTGGTCGGCGGGCTGCCCGGGACGGTCGGCGAGGTGACGCGCACCTTCATCGACATGACCGACAGCCCGTACGACCCGGCGACCTGGGTGCTCGACCAGTCGGTGAGCGCGATCGGCGACTCGACGACGCGCGGGCTCATCAACGCCGCGCGGCCGACGCTCGACGGCCTCGTCAACGACGCGCTGCGGGCGGCCGCCCCGCACGCCTTCGACAAGCTGGTGGCGCTCGGCAGCGACTTCGGCCAGGTGACGCGCAAGCTCGGCACGCGGTCGACGCTGGCGATCACCGGCGGCGGCGACGGCTGGGTCGCGGACCACAAGCTGACGCACGCGGTCTTCACGATCGACGCCTCGACGACGGCGTACGCGCTGACCGACCTCGGCATGACGGAGCCGACGGTCAGCGCGGTCGCGGTGACCCGCACGGACGACCGGGTGACGATCGCGCAGCACGCGTTCCCGCTGTCGTACGGCTCGCTCCTGCTGGCGGGTCTCGACAAGGTCGTCATCCCGCGGCTCGACAGCGGCGCGACCGACCTCGAGAGCTACCTGCAGCGGGTCGTACCGTGCGACAGCATCGGCGCCACGGTGGCGCAGCGGATCGGGGCCGGCTCGCCGCAGCTCTACGCGGGCGCGTGCAAGATCGGCGTGCAGCGGGCGGCGATCGCGCTCGAGGACCGCATCCTCTCGCTCGACAGCCAGGCGCTGCAACTGAAGATCGCCGGGCAGGCGCGGCCGCAGGACACCAACGGCGACCGCAAGCTCGACCTCCTGCAGGACGGCACGTGGACCGGCTCGATGACCTACGCCGGCGCGCCCGTCACGCTCGGTGCCTCGACGTTCCACGGCGAGCGCATCACGAACTGACGGATCGGCCGCCCGCGACGGTCCGAACGGGACCGACACGGGGCCGCGCTCTCCGGGAGCTGCGCCGTGGGGCGCGAGGCGAGGGAGGCGTGGGGCGCGAGGCGAGGGCGTGGGGCGCGAGGCGCGAGGCGCGAGGCGAGGGAGGCGTGGGGCCGGGCGGCGACGGAGGCGTGGGGCGCGAGGCGAGGGAGGCGTGGGGCCGGGCGGCGAGGCCCCGGCGAGGCAAGCCCTCGCCGGGGCGGCGGGCGTTTCGGCCCGACCCGGGCGGTGCAGGAGCAAGCCCGCGGACTGAAGGCCGCACGGGCCGTGCGAGGCCGCGTTGTGGCAGCGATGTCAAGGCGTTCCGCGGCGGCGGCGGCTGCTGTTTGCGCTTGGCCGTCGGCGGGGACACGGTCTAAGAACCAGGGCATGTCGTCAGCGCATGGATCGGACACCGCGGGCGAGGAGGCGGAGGCCAGCTCGCCGCCGGGTGCCTCGGCCCGCGATGCCGCCGGCGCCGCGAACGCCGCGCGCGACGACGGCTTCGCCCGCGGCAGCCGGCCGATCTCGGTCCTGCCACGCGCGCTCGCCGACGTGGATGTCCGCGGGCTCGTGACGCCCGACCCGCTGCCGCGCCGGGTGCTGCGCCGGCTGGTGACGTTCACCATCCTCTTCGTGCTCACCGCCGTCTGGTGGGGGCTGTCGCCGCTCGTGCTGCTGGTGATGGCGGTGGCGGACCTCGTGCGGCGGCGGCCGATGCTGCTGGCCCGCTTCTACCTGACGACCGGCGCGATCCTGTTCGGCCAGGTCTGGGGCGTGCTGCTCACCGGCTGCGTCTGGGTGTGGAGCGGGTTCGGCCTCGACTGGCGCCGCCAGAACCGCGGCTGGCTGTGGGCCCAGGGGCTGTGGGCCGACTGGAACAAGCGCGCGATGGGCCGCATCTACGACATCGACTACGTCGTCGAGGGCTCGGAGCTCCTGCGCGACGGGCCGACGATCATGCTGATGCGGCACGCGAGCATCAACGACACGATCCTGCCGATCGCGCTCATCACGCGGCCGCACGACGTCCGCCTGCGGATCGTGCTCAAGGCGGAGCTGCTGAACGTGCCGGTCGTCGACGTGATGGGGCGGCGGGTGCCGAACGCCTTCGTCAAGCGCGGCTCGGGGAACCCGGAGCGCGAGCTCGACCAGGTGCGCGTGCTGACGCGCGACCTGCACCCCGACGAGACGATCATGATCTTCCCGGAGGGGACCCGCTACACGCCCGAGCGGCGCGAGGCGATCCTCGCCAGGCTGCAGACGAAGGACCCGGCGGCGGCCGCCGAGGCGGAGGCGCTGCACCACACGCTGCCGCTGCGGCTCGGCGGCACGCACGCGCTGATCGACGCGGCGCCGCACGCCGACCTCATCATCTGCGCCCACACCGGCTACGAGAGCTCGGCGAAGCTCGCCGACTTCGTGCGCGGCGGCCTCTACCGCGCCACCGTGCGCGTGAAGTTCTGGCGGATCCCCGCCGGGCAGGTGCCGACCGACCACGCCGCCCGCGCCGCCTTCCTCCACGAGGAGTGGAAGAAGGTCGACGCCTGGATCGGCGAGCACCGCGCGCGCCGCAACTGACGGCGCGGCAGGCCGGCCGCCCGGCCACCGGCGAGGACGGAGCCGACCCAGCGCTCCGTCGAGGATCGGGCCTCTCGACGCCGCCCGCCCGGGACGCCGGTGGGGACCGGCGGTGGCGGCAGCGGACGACGGCGGCGGCGTGGGGGCTGCCGCCGCGACGGGCGCGCCTTCCGAACGGCGCGGGCCCGGCGCCTGGCGCCACCGAGCCGGGGGACCGAGGAGCGCGGCGGCGGGCCGGGGCATCCGCCCGGAGGCGGCCCGCGCCGTGCCCGGTCGTCAGTGCCGTCAGAGCTCCATCGTGTCGTCGGTCGGGCCGCTGTGGGTCTGCTCGATGCCGGTCGAGTCGCCGAGGATGACGAACTCGACGCGGCGGTTGGCGGCGCGGCCCTTCTTGGTGCTGTTGTCCGCGATCGGCCGCTCCTCGCCGTAGCCGACCGCCTCGAGCCGGCCGGCGTCGATGCCCTGCGTGATGAGGTACGTCCGCACCGCGTCGGCGCGCCGCTGCGACAGGTCCTTGTTGTAGGCGTCGCTGCCCTGGCTGTCGGTGTGGCCCTCGACCCGCACCTTCTGGATGTTCGGGTGCGAGCTCAGCACCGAGGCCACGTTGTCGAGCAGCTTGAACGACCGCTTCTCGATGATCGCCTTGTCGAGCTTGAAGTAGACGACGTCGAGGATCTCCAGCTTGTCGCCGGTGATCTTGACGAGCTGCTTCTCCTTGCAGCCCTGGTTCTTCACCGTGCCGGGCTCGTCGGGACAGTTGTCGACGTTGTCGGCGACCGTGTCGCCGTCGCGGTCGGGGCAACCCTTCAGCTCGACCGGGCCCGGCTCCTTCGGGCAGGCGTCGACGCGATCGAGCAGGCCGTCGGCGTCGGTGTCGGGCTCGGGGCAGCCGTCGTTGGCGACGGTGCCGGGCTGGTCGCGGCACTGGTCGGCGGCGTCGAGCACGGTGTCGCCGTCGTTGTCGGGGTCGGGGCAGCCGTCCGAGTCGGCGAAGCCGTCGAGGTCCTCGGGATCGTCGGGGCACTGGTCCGCGGTGTCGACGATGCCATCGTGATCGCGGTCGGCCGGGGGCGCGGGCGGCGGCGGCGCGACGACGACGTGCTCCACCACCGGCGCGCGCTTCGCGGGCACCGGCTTCAGGCGGACGCCGACCAGCGCGCGCCAGTCGGGCGTGCCGAAGCCCTCGGCGACGCCGAGCCCGCCGGCGGCGAACAGGCGCACCGCCGCGGTCGGATCCCAGTCGATGCCGGCCTTCGCCTCGGCGGCGTTGCGGTTGAAGGTGCCGAGCGGATCGTCGGCGGCGGTCGCCATCGCGAACGTGCCGTCGAGCTCGATCGGCGGCCCGCCGCGCTTCGCGAACGCGTAGCCGAGGCCGGCGCGGACGAACAGCTCGTCGTCGACGACGAGGTCGAGCGCCTGCGTCGCCTTCCGGCTGTGGTAGCCGCCGCCGACCGCGAGGCGCAGGCCGCCGGCCCAGCCGCGCGAGATCGCCAGCTCGGGGCTGAACGTCGCGCTCTTGTCGCCGCCGTAGTCGGACGTGCTCGAGGTCGGCACGGTGACGCCGACCAGCACGGCGATCGACACCGGCGCGCCGCGGCTCTGCTTGAGCAGCGCGACCTTCGGGGTGAGCCGCAGGTCGCCGATGCCGAAGCCCGACAGCGCGGGGACGCCCATGCCGGCGTTCCCGAGGTCGGCGCTCTGCGACAGGATGAGCGGCAGCGCCACGCCGACCTGCAGCCGGTGCCACACGTCGAACGCGGCGACCAGGTCCGACCCGATGCGATCGGAGACGACCGAGCCGACCCGCTCGCGCGAGCCGTCGTCCATCGTCTGGTAGACGTTGAGCGGATCGTTCTCGTAGCCGATCCACAGGCCGAGATCGAGATCGAGGTGGCCGGTGACGTCGGCCCACTCGACGTCGAGGATGCCGT
>DASZXE010000792.1:0-6535 GCA_035546475.1 Kofleriaceae bacterium | reverse complement strand
CTCGACGGCGCGCGCCACACCTTCGCCGAGCTCGAGCGGCTGCTCGTCGCGGTCGCCCTCGCCGATCCGCGCCTCCAGCAGGATCGCCACCTGTTCTCGTGCCCGATGACCGAGGGCTACCGCCGCTGGTTCCAGCGCACGCCCTCGCTCGCGAATCCGTACCTGGGCCAGGCGATGTCGACCTGCGGCTCGTCGATCGCGTGGACCGCGACCGCCCCCGCCGCGAGCACCACCTCCGCCGGCCCCGGCGCCTCCGCCGCCGACACCGGCGAGATCCGCATCGACGAGCCGCGCCGCACGCAGCTCGGCATCCGCACCGGCAAGGTCGTCCGCGCGCCGATGACCCGCGCGCTGCGCGCCGTCGGCCGCATCGCCTACGACGAGACCCGCCTCCACGACGTCACGCTGAAGGTCGGCGGCTGGATCACGAAGCTCCACGTCAACCAGACCGGTCAGCCCGTGAAGCAGGGCGGCCTCCTCTTCACGCTCTACAGCCCCGACCTCTACGCCGCCGAGCAGGAGTACCTGCTCGCCCACGGCCACGCCGGCACCCACGGCGACCCGCTCGCCGACGCCGCCGCCAAGAAGCTCGCCCTCTGGGGCTTCAGCTCCGCGCAACTCGCCGAACTGACCGCCCGCGGCGAGCCGCTCGAGGACGTCCCGTTCTACGCCCCCGCCGGCGGCTACGTGATCGAGAAGGACGTCGTCGAGGGCGCCGCCGTCGAAGCCGGCCAGCGCCTCTTCCGCATCGCCGCGCTCGACAAGGTCTGGGTCGAGGCCGACGTCTACGAGGCCGACCTCGCGTCGGTGCACGTCGGCCAGCGCGCCACCGTCGCGCTCGGCTACCAGCCCGATCGCACCTACGACGGCAAGGTCGCCTACGTCTACCCGTACCTCGATCCCGCCACCCGCACCGGCAAGGTGCGCCTCGAGCTCGCCAACGCCGGCCTCGAGCTCAAGCCGGACATGTACGCGACGGTGTCGTTCCAGCTCGACCTCGGCCCGCGCCTGCAGGTCCCGATCGACGCGGTCGTCTACACCGGCCCGCGGCGGCTCGTCTTCGTCGACCTCGGCGACGGCCGCCTGCGCCCGCAGGAGGTCACGCTTGGCGCCCGCGCCGACGACGCCGCCGAGGTCCTCACCGGCCTCCGCGAGGGCGACGTGGTCGTCACCTCCGGCAACTTCCTCGTCGCCGCCGAGAGCCGCCTGCGCTCGACCGCCCACGTCTGGGACGACGCCGCCGCCGGAGCCGCGCCGTGATCGGCCGCATCATCCGCGCCAGCGCGAACAACCCGCTGGTCACCATCCTCGCCGTCGCCGGCCTCGCCGTCTGGGGCTGGTTCTCGCTCCGCCGCGCGCCGCTCGACGCGATCCCCGATCTGTCCGACACGCAGGTGATCGTCTTCACCGAGTGGATGGGCCGCAGCCCGGATCTCGTCGAGGATCAGGTCACCTACCCGATCTCGGCCGCGCTCCTCGCCACGCCCGGCGTCAACTACGTGCGCGGCCAGTCGATGTTCGGCATGTCGTTCGTCTACGTCATCTTCGACGACGGCACCGATCCGTACTGGGCGCGCAGCCGCGTGTTCGAGAACCTCGACCGCGTGCGCGCGCGGCTGCCCGAGGGCGCGGTGCCGACGCTCGGCCCCGACGCCACCGGGGTCGGCTGGGTCTTCGAGTACGCGCTCGTCGACGACACCGGCACCCACGACCTCGGCGAGCTGCGCGCGCTCCAGGACTGGAACCTGCGCTACGCGCTCGAGGCGGTGCCCGGCGTCGCCGAGGTCGCGTCGGTCGGCGGCTTCGAGCGCCAGTACCAGGTCACCGTCGATCCGGTTCGCCTCCGCGCGCACGCCGTCACGCTCCACGAGGTCGAGGACGCGCTGCGCCGCTCGAACCAGGACGTCGGCGGCAGCGTGCTCGAGATCGCCGGCCACGAGCACGTCGTGCGCGGCCGCGGCTACGTCAAGAGCCCGCGCGACCTCGAGCTCGTGCCGGTCAAGGTCGGCGACGGCGGCGTGCCGGTCTACGTGCGCGACGTCGGCGACGTCAGCCTCGGGCCCGGCATCCGCCGCGGCATCGCCGAGCTCGACGGCAAGGGCGAGGTCGCCGGCGGCATCGTCATCATGCGCTACGGCGCCAACGCGCTGCACGTCCTCGACGCCGTCAAGCAACGCCTCGCCGAGGTCGAGCGCACGCTGCCGCCGGGCGTCCACGTGCAGGTCACCTACGATCGCAGCGGCCTCATCCGCGACTCGATCGCGACGCTCCGCCACACGCTCGTCGAGGAGATGATCGTCGTCAGCGTCGTCATCTTCCTGTTCCTCCTGCACGCGCGCAGCGCGCTGGTGCCGATCGTCACCATCCCGCTCGGCATCCTGCTCGCCTTCGTGCCGATGGCGCGCCAGGGGCTGACCGCCAACATCATGTCGCTCGGCGGCATCGCGGTCGCGATCGGCGCGATGGTCGACGCCTCGATCATCCTCGTCGAGAACGTGCACAAACGGCTCGAGGCGTGGGAGCAGGCCGGCCGCCCGGGCGAGCGCCGCGAGGTCGTCATCGCCGCGATGGAGGAGGTCGGGCCGTCGATCTTCTTCGCGCTGCTCGTCATCACGGCGGCGTTCATCCCGGTCTTCACGCTGCAGGGCACCGAGGGCCGCCTCTTCAAGCCCCTCGCCTTCACGAAGACGTACTCGATGGGCTTCGCCGCGGTGCTGGCGGTGACGCTGACGCCGGCGCTCGCCGCGCTGGTCATCCGCGGCCGCATCCGCGGCGAGCACGCGAACCCGGTCAACCGGTGGCTGGTCGTCGCCTACACGCCGGTCGTCCGGCTCGTCGTCCGCCACCGGGTCACCGTCGTCGTGCTCGCCGTGCTGGCGATGGTCTTCACCGTCCCCGCCTACCGCCGGCTCGGCCACGAGTTCATGCCGCCGCTCGACGAGGGCGCGCTGCTCTACATGCCGACCGCGCCGCCCGGCATGGCCGACGCCGAGGCGTCGCGGGTCCTCCAGCAGATGGACCGCGAGCTGGCAGCCTTCCCCGAGGTCGCCAGCGTCTTCGGCAAGACCGGACGCGCCGAGACCGCCACCGATCCGGCGCCGATCGGCATGGTCGAGACCGTCGTCATGCTGAAGCCGCGGTCGCAGTGGCGCGCGGGCATGACGACCGAGAAGCTGACCCGCGAGCTCGACGACAAGCTGCGCTACCCGGGCATGCCGAACATCTGGTGGCAGCCGATCCAGACCCGCACCGAGATGCTGTCGACCGGCGTGCGCAGCCCGCTCGGCGTGCAGATCGTCGGCGACGACCTCGGCGCGATCGAGCGCACCGCGGTCGCGATCGAGCACGCGCTCGCCGGCGTGCCGGGCACCCGGAGCGCGCTCGCCGACCGCGCGACCGGCGGCTTCTACGTCGACGTCGTCGTCGACCGCGAGGCGGCGGCGCGCCACGGCCTCACCGTCGGCGACGTCGAGGACGTCGTCGAGACCGCGATCGGCGGCACCAACCTGTCGCAGACCGTGGAGGGCCGCGCCCGCTACTGGATCAACCTGCGCTACCCGCGCGAGCTGCGCGACGATCCCGACCGCCTCGGCGACATCCTGGTCGCGACGCCGACCGGCGCACAGGTCCCCCTCTCGCAGGTCGCGAGGGTCCAGACCGTCACCGGTCCGCCGATGATCCGCTCGGAGAACGGCAAGCTGGTGGGCTTCGTCTTCGTCGACACCGGCCGGCCGATCGCCGACTACGTCGCCGACGCGCGGCGGGTCGTCGCGCGGGAGGTGACGCTGCCGCCGGGCACGCGCGTCGAGTGGGTCGGTCAGTTCAAGTACCTCGAGCGCGCGCAGGCGACCCTGCGCATCGTCGTGCCGGTGACCCTGGCGATCGTCTTCTTCCTGCTCTACCTGAACACGCGGTCGCTGGTCGAGACCGCGATGGTGCTGCTCGCGGTGCCGTTCTCGCTGATCGGCGCGGTGTGGCTGCTCTACCTCCTCGGCTACAGCGTGAGCGTCGCCGTCTGGGTCGGCCTCATCGCGCTCGCCGGCCTCGACGCCGAGACCGGCGTCGTCATGCTCCTCTACCTGACGCTCGCCCACCGCCGCCACGAGGCCGAGGGCCGGCTACACACCGAGCGCGACCTCGAGGACGCGATCGTCGACGGCGCCGCCCGCCGCATCCGCCCGAAGCTGATGACGGTCCTGACGATGATGATCGGCCTGGTGCCGGTCCTCTGGAGCGACGGCACCGGCGCCGACGTCATGAAGCGGATCGCGGCGCCGATGGTCGGCGGCCTGGTGACGTCGTTCCTGCTCGAGCTCACCGTCTATCCGGCCCTCTTCGCCATCTGGAAGCGCCGCAGCCTGCCGCGTACCACGCCCGCGATGCCCGCCGCCGAGGCCCGCGCCTCGACCTCCCTCACCAAGGACGCCACGCCATGATCGATCGCCGCCGCTCGCTCGCCCGCCTCGCCACCGTCGCCTCCGTCACCGCCGCGCTCACCGCGCTCGGGCTCGCCGCGTGCTCGAAGGCCTCGTCGCCCCCATCCTCGACGTCCTCGACCTCCGCGTCATCCTCGCCGGCACCCGCCGCCCCGTCCCCGTCGGCGCCCGCAGCCCCGCACGCCCCCGACGCGTCGCGCGTCCAGATCGCCGTCACCAAGGACGGCTTCTCGCCCGAGCACATCACCGTCCCCGCCGCCAAGCCGGTCGTGCTCGTCTTCGACCGCACCACCGACGAGACCTGCGCCAAGGAGGTCGTGCTCGAGGTCGCCGGCAAGGAGCTCCGCCGCGACCTCCCGCTGAACCAGCCGGTCGAGGTGCCCGTCACCTTCCCCACCGCCGGCGACCTCACCTACGCCTGCGGCATGGACATGGAGCACGGCACCATCACCGTCCAGTGACCCCGCCGCCTCGCGCCCCCCGTCAACTCCTCGACGAAGTGCGCGGGACACGGTTCGAGCTGATGGCAGACGGGCGCCGCCTCAACGATGCGGGAGCAGGCCCTGACGCTCTGCCCAGGCCAGGAAGCTCGCTCCATCGCAAGGCAGGCGAGCGCCGCCAAGGCGCACGAGGTCGTCAACGAGCGCGCTCGCCTCCTCGTGCGCAAGGATCTGACGGTGGATTCCCTCGGTGACGACACCCAGCGAGCGGCGCACGTTCACCCGCCGCTCCTTGCCGGCGCGAACCGCAGCCTGATCATCGACGAACGCGACGGCACTGCGGATCTCGGCGTGCGCGAGCACCGAGGCTTCACCGATGTTGCGGCTGGACGAGCCGAGAATACGGACGTACTCGTTGAACACCACGAGCTCGGCGAGCGAGTCGACCGAGACGGCGTGGATCCACGGCTGCTGCGCGACGTTCGCGAGCACCGGATGCAACGACGAGCCGCCGGCCAGCTCGTCGAGGACAGCCCGCGTGGTGACGTGCGTGTCGCCATGGGTCAGCCGCTCGAGATCGGCCAACCGATTGGCGCGAGCGAACGCGCTCAGCACCGAGCTATCGAGGACCAGCACCGCCACGCGTCATTCCGGGAGGACATCGATCTCGCTGGTCATCGACTCGACCGAAAGCGGCCGGTCAGAGGGAAGATCGCGCGCGTCGAGCGTGCCGTGAAGCAATTCGAGCGCACGCGTGGGTCCCACCTTCCCCTTGCGCATGGCACGGATCACGGCAGATGCGTAGCCAGGTGGTACCAGGGGCGCATCGACGTCACTGCGCACCCTGAGCCCTCGCTCCAACAGCTCGACGTTGCTCGCCGCGACGGGTGCCACACGATCGTAGTGCGGTGCGACGAGGCAGCCGACCCGCTGAAGCTGCGCGCACGCCGCACTCCAGCTCAGCCCGAACTCCACGGCGATGCGGATCACCGCATCGCGGGGATCTTCCTGACCTCGGTATCGCGCCCAGCGATCGAGCGCGGCGGGACGAGGAAGCAGGAAGTGGATCGCGAAGGCGTTGATGACCTTCTCGCGCTCGGTGCTTCCGCTTCCGACCACCCACTCCGGCGCGAACTCGTCCGAAAGGACGTGGTGCCCGAGCTCGTGGGCAGCGGTGAACCGCCGCCGACCACTGTCCCCTGCGGCAGCAACCAGCGCGACGCCGCCACGCTCGAGCGCCACGTAGGAGCCTTCCGCCTGCGTCGCGCCCTGACCACCGAGTGGCAGCACGAAGACATAGAGTCCGAGCTTCTCGGCGATCGTCGCGAGCTCCCACGCCGGGTCTTGCACGGCCAGGCCAGCCCGTTCGCGCGCGTCGAGCGCGACCTGCTCCGCCTCGCCGAGGGAGCCGATCTCGGCGGCCGGCGTCTCCGGAGGAGAGAGCACGCCCAGCACGACGAGCTGCTCGACGTCGAGGGCGAGCTGCTCGAGCTGGATGTCCTCGGCCCGGACGAGATCCTCCCGACCTTGGCGGCGAGAGACGATCGAGGGGATCGGATCAGCGACGAACCACCCGATCGGGCGCTGCAGCGCGGCCCCGAGCCGCACCAGCTCGAGCGAATCGACCGTCCGCTGGCCCGCTTCGATCTTGCTGATCGC
>DASZXE010000791.1:0-6294 GCA_035546475.1 Kofleriaceae bacterium | reverse complement strand
GGGCCCGTCACGCGCGCGCGCCGAACCGGCGTCGCCCCCGCGCCGGCCGGCATCCGGGCGTGCGGCGCCGCCGGCGATTGCCCGCCGCGCGCGGCTGGCGTATGTGACCGCCTCCGTGGATCGACGCCACGACTACGACTTCGAGCTGCCGCCCGCGCAGATCGCCCAGCACCCCGCGGCCCGCCGCGACGGCGCCCGGCTGCTCTGGCTGCCGCCCGACGGCCCCGCCGAGGGCGTCGAGCGCACGATCCTCGACCTGCCCGAGCTGCTGCCCGCCGGCGCGGTCGTCATCGTCAACGACACCCGCGTCATCCCCGCCCGCGTGCGCGGCCGCAAGGCCTCCGGCGGCGCGGTCGAGCTGCTCTTCCTCGAGCCCACCGCCGCGCCGTCGACCTGGCGCTGCTGGGCGCGCGCCCGCCGCCCGCTGCGCGCCGGCCAGGTCCTCCACACCGCGGGCGGCGCCGCGATCACGCTCGCCAGCGACCGCGCCGACGACGGTTCGATCCTCGCCACCGTCGACGGCGACGTCCACGCCTTCCTCGACGCCCACGGCGAGCTGCCGCTGCCCCCGTACCTCGAGCGCGCCGGCGGCCTGTCCGCCGACGACCGCGAGCGCTACCAGACCGTCTACGCCCGCGCGCCGGGCGCCATCGCCGCGCCGACCGCCGGCCTCCACCTGACGCCCGAGCTGCTCGCCGCCCTCGCCGCGCGCGGCCTCACCGTCGGGGCGGTCACGCTGCACGTCGGCCTCGGCACCTTCGCGCCGGTCCGCGAGGACGACCTCGCCCGCCACGTCATGCACGTCGAGCGGTTCACCATCCCCGAGGCGACGGCGGCGCTGGTCGCGTCGGGCCGCCCGGTCGTCGCGATCGGCACGACCGTCGTCCGCGCGCTCGAGTCGGCCGCCACCGGCGACCACCGGGTCGCCGCCGGCCCCGGCGAGACCGGCCTGTTCATCCGGCCCGGCACCGGCTTCCGCTTCCGCGTCGTCGATCACCTGCTCACCAACTTCCATCTCCCGCAGTCGACGTTGCTCATGCTCGTCTGCACCTTCGCCGGCAAGGAGCGCGTCCTGGCCGCCTACCGCCACGCCGTCGCCAGCGGCTTCCGCTTCTTCAGCTACGGCGACGCCATGCTCCTCACCCGCGCGGCCCCTCCATGATCCACCCGCTGCCCACCCCCGGCTTCTCGTTCGAGCTGCTGGCCACGCTCGGCCACGCCCGCGCTGGCATCCTCCACACGCCGCGCGGCGACATCCCGACGCCGGTCTTCATGCCGGTCGGCACCCAGGGCACCGTCAAGGCGATGACGCCCGCCGAGCTCGAGGCGCCGCCGATCGACGCCCGCATCATCCTCGGCAACACCTACCACCTCTACCTGCGGCCCGGCCTCGAGATCCTGGGCGCCGCCGGCGGCCTGCACGCGTTCGCGAGCTGGCGCCGGCCGATCCTCACCGACTCCGGCGGCTTCCAGGTCTTCAGCCTCGCCGGCATCAACCAGATCGACGACGACGGCGTCACCTTCCAGAGCCACATCGACGGCTCGCGCCACCGCCTCACGCCCGAGGTGTCGATGCAGATCCAGGGCGTGCTCGGCAGCGACATCGCGATGGCGTTCGACCAGTGCCCGCCGGGCGACGCGACGCCGGACGTCATCGACCGCGCGATCGCCCGCACGACCGCGTGGGCCGACCGCTGCCTGGCGGTCGCGCGCCCGCCGGGGCAGGCCCTGTTCGGCATCGTCCAGGGCGCGATCGACGTCGATCGCCGCCGCCGCCACGCCGAGGTCCTGCGCGCGCGCGCGTTCGACGGCTTCGCGATCGGCGGCCTGTCGGTCGGCGAGCCGATCGCCGAGATGCACCGGGTGCTCGACGCCTTCGCCCACGAGCTGCCGGCCGACCGCCCGCGCTACCTGATGGGCGTCGGCACGCCGCTCGACCTCGAGCGCGGCGTCGCCGCCGGGGTCGACATGTTCGACTGCGTGATGCCGACCCGCAACGCGCGCAACGGCACGCTGTTCACGTCGGAGGGCAAGCTCGTCATCTCGAACGCGCGCCACAAGACGGACTTCGGCCCGGTCGATCCCGCGTGCCCGTGCGAGACGTGCGCGCGCCACTCGCGTGCCTACCTGCGCCACCTGCACATGGCCGGCGAGATCCTCTACAACCGGCTCGCGACGCTGCACAACCTGACCTTCTATGCGGGGCACATGCGGCGCCTCCGCGAGCGGATCCTGGCCGAGGGAGACCGACCTCGGACCTGATCCTCGGCCGCGAGCTACCGCCGCCTCCGCGAGCGGATCCTGGCGGAGGGAGACCGACCTCGGACCTGATCCTAGGCCGCGAGCTACCCAGCGTCAGGGTCGACCGCTCGCTGGCGCTCGCTGGCGCTCGCCGGGGTGCGCCCCCTCCGCGAGCGGATCCTGGCCGAGGGCACGCCCGCCCCGGCCTGAACGCCGGTCTCGCGGCCCGGTGACCTGGCCTCACGGGCAGCCCGATCATCCGGTGTGGCGTCCTGTCGCAGGCACCTGGCGTCCCGGCGAGGACGTGGCCAGGATCTCGCGGATCCTCGGTGGGCGCCCCCTGCCGGCCGGGGCTATTGACCCCCGGGAGGCCCGGTGTTACGCACCGTCGTCTTTCGGGAACACCGGTCCAGGAGACCCTCATGCAAGGCGCCGTCGCGTTTCTCCCCTTGATCCTGATCTTCGGGGTCTTCTACCTGATGATCATCCGCCCGCAGACCAAGCGGCAGAAGGAGCAGCAGGAGATGATCGCCAAGCTCGGCAAGGGCGAGCAGATCATCACCCGCGGCGGGATCATCGGCACCATCACCGGCGTCCAGGACGACGTGCTGGTCGTCGAGATCCAGGAGAAGGTCCGCGTCCGCATCCCCCGCTCGTACGTCGAGGGCAAGTGGACGAGCGCCGCGGCCCGGGCCGCGCGCGACGGCGGCGAGCCCAAGGCCGCCTGATCCAGCCTCCGGCGGCCGGCGGCGTCCCCGTCCCGATGGGTGGCGGGCCGGCCGGCCTCTCGATCTAGCTTTCGCGCCCCTGCCGCGCTCTTCCGGGCGGCGATGGGGCCTCGAGGTTCTTCATGGATCGTTCCCTGCGCATCCGCTCGTTCATCCTGGCGGGCATCCTCTTGTTCTGCGTGGCCTACCTGCTGCCGACCTTCGTGTCCAGCTTGTCGGCGCCGTCGTCGCCATACCCGTTCCACCAGAAGATCAAGCTGGGCCTCGACCTCCAGGGCGGCGTGCGCGCCGTCTACTCGATCAACCTGGACAAGGCGGTCGACGACAAGGCGTCGGAGGTCAAGCGGGACCTCGACGCCAAGCTCGAGGACAAGAACCTCAAGGCCAAGATCACCCAGCCGGGCGGCGTGCGCGGCGCGCTGACGATCACCGTCGAGGACCCGACCAAGAAGAACGAGATCCGCGACCTGGCGCTCGCCGAGCACAAGGGCGAGGTGCAGCTGCGCGACTGCCCCGGCAAGCCGGAGGACACCGCGAACCAGATCTGCATGCGCATCTCGTCGAGCTTCGCCGACAGCATCAAGCGCGACGCGCTCGCGCAGGCGGTCGAGACGGTCAAGCGGCGCGTCAACGAGAAGGGCGTGTCGGAGCCGAACGTCATCCGCCAGGACCAGCGGATCATCGTCGAGCTGCCCGGCCTCAGCGACGAGGCGAAGGAAGAGATCAAGGAGCTGATCGCCCGCACGGCGAAGCTCGAGTTCAAGATCGTCGACAGCAACAGCGACTACATGAAGCGGCTGTACCAGAAGCTGGGCAGCAAGGAGACCGCCGCCGACCCGCGCGCCGCCGAGCTGGGCGTGAGCGCGGTCGCCGACTCGTGGACCAACGACAAGAACGGCGACGTCTTCAACGACTACTACCTGAAGGCGCGCGACCGCGACGAGTCGTTCTCCGTCGAGGATGCCAAGAAGGCCGGCTGCTACAACAAGGACAAGGACCACGGCACCGGCTCGGTCATGTGCAACGTCACCGGCCGCAAGGTGATCGAGCGCTACCTCGACGAGCTCGGCAAGGCCGACAAGTCGTTCGTCGTGCCGGACAACAACTCGCTCGGCTTCGAGGAGGTCTACCCGCAGGCCGGCAAGGACAAGCGGCCGTACTGGCGCAGCTACTTCCTCGAGAAGGCGGTCCGCCTGACCGGCACCTCGATCTCGAGCGCCAAGGTCAGCTACGACCCGAACACGCTGCGGCCCGAGGTCGTCGTCCACTTCAACCGCTACGGCGGCCGCGCGTTCGGCCAGATGACCGGCGAGAACGTCGGCAAGAAGATGGCGATCATCCTCGACGATCAGGTGCAGTCGGCGCCGATCATCCAGACCAAGATCGCCGGCGGCGTCTCGACCATCACCATGGGTGGCGGCGACGCCAAGACGATGGAGCAGAACGCCGGCGACCTGGTGAAGGTGCTGAAGACCGGCGCCCTGCCGGCGCCGCTGCAGGAGGAGTCGGTCGCCGAGCTCGGCCCGACGCTCGGCCGCGACGCGGTGGCCAAGGCGCAGCTCTCGTTCGTCCTTGGCACCATCCTCGTCATCGGCATGATGCTCGGCATCTACCGGTGGTCCGGCATGGTCGCGGTCACCGGCATCATGATCAACCTGCTGATGCAGCTCACCGTGATGGCGATGTTCCGCGCGACCCTGACCTTGCCCGGCATCGCGGCCCTTGTGCTGACGGTCGGCATGGACGTCGACGGCAACATCCTCATCTACGAGCGCATCCGCGACGAGCTGAACCTCGGCAAGTCGGTGAAGGGCGCGGTCGAGATCGGGTTCCAGCGCGCGTTCTCCACCATCCTCGACGGCCACATGACGACCGCCGCCGCCGGCTGGGTGCTCCTCCAGTACGGCACCGGCCCGATCCACGGCTTCGCGGTCCTCCTGCTGGTGGGCATCGGCACCACGCTGTTCGTCAACACGTGGATCACCCGCCTCCTCTTCGACTGGTACATCGCCCGCAAGCGCGGCGAGCTGGCCACCATCTCCATCTGATCGGAGCTCGCCATGGCCACCCACGACCACAACTTCCGCTACCTGCTCAAGCCGGGCACGGACTTCAGCTTCACGTCGAAGTTCCGCACCTGGATCGTCATCTCGCTCGTCCTCACCAGCATCAGCATCGGCTCCTTGTTCGTGAACAAGGCGGTGCGCGGCAGCTACCTGAACTGGACGATCGACTTCCGCGGCGGCACCGAGATCATCTACGCCTTCCGCGACCAGACGAATCCGAAGAAGTACGTCCAGCCGGACGCCGGCAAGGTCCGCCAGGCGCTCGACCGGGCCAAGGTCGACGGCTACGACGTGTCGGAGATGAAGTGGGGCGACGAGGACGACAAGCACCTCGGCGTCATGATCCGCGTGCCCCGGTTCGGCGCGACCACGCCGCTGCAGCGCCAGCAGGCCGAGGACGCGATCAAGGAGGCGTTCAAGGACGACGGCATCCTGACGACGCAGTGGTCGGGTGACCGCCTCTACGTCCGCAGCCAGAAGCCGCTGGTGTGGCAGGCGGCGCACGACACGCTGATGCAGAAGTTCGGCCTCGAGGTGAAGCCGTGGAGCGCCGACATCGCGGCGGCGGCGGCGACGCCCGACCAGGGCACCGGCGAGTACGAGGTGTCGCTGTCGATCTACGGCCTCGACCGGCAGTACGAGCAGCTCCTCGAGAAGGAGCTGCCCGGCGTCGACATCACGATCGAGCAGACGTCGCAGATCAGCGCCAAGGAGGGCGCCGAGCTGCGCAACAGCGGCATCGCGTCGTTGTTCTACGCGTTCATGCTGATCGTGCTCTACCTGGCGGTGCGGTTCGACATCCGCTACGCGCCGGGCGCGATCGTCGCGACGATGCACGACGCGGTGATGGTCGTCGGCGTCTTCTCGGTGACGTGGACGGACGTGTCGCTCACGTCGGTCGCCGGCCTGCTCACCGTCATCGGCTTCTCGGTGAACGACACGGTCGTCATCTTCGACCGGATCCGCGAGAACCTGGACCGGCTGAAGGACAAGAAGATCGACCGCATCGTCGACATCTCGCTGAACGAGGTCGTCGTGCGGTCGGTGCTCACCTCGGCGACCTTGTTCGCGGTGACGCTGATGATGAACGTCTTCGGCACCGGCCTGGTGCGCAACTTCGCGTTCGCGATGAACGCGGGCATCGTGACCGGCGCGTACTCGTCGATCTTCATCGCGCCGCCGCTGTTCCTGTGGGTCGCGAAGAAGTGGTACGGCGGGCCGGCGCCGGCGCGCGTGCGGGCGACCGCCGCGATCGCGTC
>DASZXE010000790.1:0-3608 GCA_035546475.1 Kofleriaceae bacterium | reverse complement strand
GCCCCGCCGTCGGGCGTCGCGCGCGCGGCCAGGGGCGCCGCCTCCGCCGGCGCCGGCCGCAGCGTCTCGGGCAACAGCGCGCGCGCCGCCGCACGATCGCCGGCCTGGATCAGCCGCGCGATCTCGCCGACCACCCGCGCGCCGCCCGGCCGCTCGTCGGGCCGCTTGCGCGTCAGCCAGCCGATCAGCCCGTCGAGCAGCGGGTCGACCACGCGCCCCGATCGCTCGAAGACCGTCGGCAGCTCGACCGCCAGGTTCTGGCGCGCGACCGACGTCGGCGTGCCCTCGAACGGCAGGTTGCCCGCCAGCAGCTCGTACAGGATGATGCCGAGCGCGAACAGGTCGGTGCGGTGGTCGAGCGCCTCGTCGGTCGACTGCTCGGGCGCCATGTAGTACGGCGTGCCGACGACGAGGCCGTCGGTGGTGAGCCGCGAGCCCTCGGCGTCGGCGATCATCGCCAGCCCGAAGTCGATGATCTGCACCAGCGGGCGGCCGTCCGACGTCTCGGACACCACGATGTTGTCCGGCTTGAGATCGCGGTGGATGAGGCCGCGGTCGTGCGCGTGCGCGAGGCCGGCGCAGATCTGCTCGAGGTACGACAGCGCCTCGGCGGTGGGCAGCGGCCCGTCGGCGAGCGCGTCGGCCAGGCTCTGGCCCTCGGCGAGATCCATCGCCAGGTAGAACAGCCCCTCGGCCGTCTCGCCGACGTCGACGATGCCGATGACGTTCGGGTGATCGAGGCGGCTCGCCGCCTCCGCCTCGTTCGACAGCCGCGCGCGCGCCTTGCGGTCGTAGCCGACGTCGCCGAACGGCACCTTGATCGCGAACCGCCGCGACATGCGCACGTGGCGCGCCCGGTAGACCCGCCCGAGGCCGCCGTCGCCGATCACCTGCTCGATGAGGTACCGCTCGGCGAGCACGTTGCCGACCAGCGGATCGGGGCCGCCGAGCACGAGCACGGTGCCGCAGTTGGAGCAGCGCCGGAAGTCGCCGCGGAACACCGCCTTGCACGTCGGGCACGACGCCCGCCGCGGAGCCTCGTGGGCCGGTTCAGAAGCGGACACGGACCTCCGCCAGCCCGCCGCCCCTCCTCGGTGTCACCAGCCACGTCTCCGCGGGAGCCTCGTCGCGCCGATCGTTCGAGCGCAGGTAGAGGACGGTCGCGGTGACCGCGCCGGCCAGCGCGGTCGCGAACAGCGCGTCGGCGATCACCGCGTGCGTGCGGATGCCGCTGCGGGTGTCGTCGTCGCACGAGTCGGGATCGCGGTCGCAGCGATCGTAGGTGCCCCTGGCGGCGAGCCCGATGCCGACACCGCCGCCGAGCGCGGCGACCGCGACGCCGCCGAGCGCCCAGGTCAGGCCGGTCATGTGGTGGTGCGGGCCGCGCGGCCCCTTCGTCTGCTCGAGCCGGCGCGGCGCGTCGGGCAGGAGGCGCTGGGCCGCCGCCGAGAAGACCTCCGCCGCCCGGGTGTCGGCGTCGAGATCGATGCGCGGCCGCGACACCGCGAGGCCGCTGGCGACGTCGACCCAGGTCGCGTCGATGCGGGCGGTGCCGCCGACCTGCGCGATCGACAGGAACAGGAGCTGGTTGGCGTCGAGCCGCGAGCCGAGGTCGGCGATGCAGGCCGGCGTCGCCAGGCAGTCGTCGGGCACGCCGCCGGCCGGCAGGCGGCGCTCGACATCGCCGCCGCCGATCGCGTCGACGTCGAGCTCGCGCTGGAGCGCGTCGGCGAGCGCCTCGCCGAGCGACGCCGCGCGGTCGGGCGCGACGCTGGCGACGAGGTCGATGACGACCGCGACCCGCACCCGGCCCGCCGGCGCGGTCGCCCCCGAGGCCGGCGCCGCCGACGCCGTGCGCGCGGCCGGGTAGATCGACGTCGCGGCGGCGAGCGCGGCCGCGATCAGCCTGCGCCGCATCACGACTCCTTGAAGACCGGGGCCAGCCGGTAGCCGAGGCCGTGGCGCGACTCGATCATGTCGGGCAGCCCGGCCTGCTGCAGCTTGCGGCGCACGCGGCGGACCAGCTCGCGCACGTTCTCGCTGTCGGCCTCGTGCGAGCGGAACTCGAGCTTCTCGGCGACCGACGGCCACGCGAGGTAGGCGAGGTCGGGCGACTCCGCCTCGCGGCTCGACACCGCGAGGATCCGCAGGAGCGCGAACTCGAGGCGCGCGAGGTCGGCCTGCCGCTCGCCCTGGCGCACCATGCCGCCCTCGACCCGCTGGGTCATCTGGATGGCGGGGCCCTCGTGGGTCTCGAACTGCGCGACGAAGGCGAGCCGGTCCTTGCGGCTCGGCGCCGTGCGGCCGGGGCCGGTCGGCGCGCGCCCGCGCGGCAGCTCGCGATCGACGAAGTAGAGCTCGATCTCGCCGAAGCGGACGCGGGCGCCGTCGTGCAACGAGCCGGTCTCGACGCGGGTGCCGTCGACGAAGGTGCCGTTGCGGCTGCCGCGGTCGGCGACCTGCCACGCCCCGCCCGCGCGCTCGAGCCGCGCGTGGTTCGACGACACCGACGAGTGGAGCAGCGTGAGGTCCGACTCCTGCGCGGAGCGGCCGACCGAGGTCGCGTCGCTGACCGCCCACACGACGCCCCACGGATCGATCAGGCTCGCGTCGCCCGCGTGGACCCGCGAGGCGATCTGCTCCGGCGTGAGGCCGCCGACCGTGATCGCCTTGCGATGGGCATCGCAGAGCACCCCCAACGTTGCGTGCATCGTACAGAGCGCGCACCGGGCCATGCGCAGAGCTTGCACGTGGCCGCGGCGACGCGCCATCGTTGTACGGGGGTGAATCAGCGCCCCATCGGGTAGCGACGCATGCGCGCGGAAGCGTGAGCCCGGCCACCATCTCGGTGAGGGGTGGGTGAGCAACCGGCCGGGTGCCGCCGGGGCTGGCGCGCGCGCGGTAAGGTCGGCCGTGGTCTCCCGCGCCGCCGTCGCCGCCCTGCTCGCGCTGCCCTGCGGGGCGTGCACGATCATCCTGGATCCCAGCAACTTGCCGCCGCAGACCGACGCCGCGCCGATCGACGCGCCGTCGATCGATTCGAACCCGGCGGACCTGGCGATCGATCGCGCGGACGGCTTCGGGATGATGGAAGGAGTCGGCGACGACGGCGGCCGGCCGGCGCTGATCGTCCTCCACGGGCACGCGCTGCTGGCGAGCGCGACGGTCGACGCCCACCTGCAGCCGGGGACGGCGGACGTCTCCGACGTGCAATATCTGCCGTCGGTCGACGGGACCCAGGCCGGCGTGGCGCTGCGCATCCCGGTGCTGACGGATCTGGCGGTGGGCTCCACGCGGCGCCTGCACCTGACGGTGACGCAGGCGGGGGCGAGCGCGAGCGCCGACGTCGACATCGACGGGCTGGCGGAGGTCGACCTGTCGGCGGCACCGCCCGCGCTCGCGGCGCGGTACTCGCGGATCACGGTCAGCGGCGACGTCCACTTCGGCGGCGACGCGCCGGTGCGGCTGGTCGCCACCGCCGGCATCTCGCTCGGCGGCAAGCTCGACGTCGACGGCGCCACGCCCGGGGCCGGCCCGCAGGGCTGCGCCGGCGGCGCCACGCTCATGGTCGGCGGCTGCCAGGAGGGCGGCGGCAAGCCGGGCGTGTC
>DASZXE010000789.1:0-3493 GCA_035546475.1 Kofleriaceae bacterium | reverse complement strand
CGAGCCCCTCACGGGTGTCGACGGCGTAGCCCGCGTCGCGGCCCGCCAGGACGAGCGCCTTCGCGGGCCCGAAGCGCCGACGATCGCCGAGGTTGGCCGCGAGCCGGCGGACCGCGCTGTCGTCGAGGACGCGCAGGCATGTCGCCGCCTGCGGCAGCGCGTGTGCCGCGTCGAGGAACCGGTAGAACGCGCGCAGATCGGCGACGATCGCGGCCGCGGCCGACGCCTCGAGCATCACGCGGCGAGGGATCGCGTCGAAGAGGACCTCGTGCAGGTCGGTCGGCGTCGCGGTGGCGATCGTGACGCCGCAGCTCTCGCCCAGCTCGTCCATGAACAGCCGGTGCCCCTGCGCGTCCGACGTCGCCGCGCCCTCTGGAGTCTCCAGGAACTCGTCGACGAGGCGATCCTCGAGCGCGGCGCGCTGCTCGGCATCGAGCGGGCCGCCTTCGGCCTCGTCGACCATCCGGGCCAGCGCCGCCAGCACGTCGTCATCGCCGGCGCCGGCGGCGGCGCCCTCGCCGCGCTCGTCGCTGTCGACGTGCGCCTTGTCGTCGTCGGCGGCGACGTCCGCGGGCTCGTCGTCGTCGGCCGGCAGCGCGCGCACGATCACCTCGAGCTCGCCGGCGTGGGTCGAGACCGTCACCGTGCGCGCCCAAGGCTCGCCGCCGTGCGCTGCGGCGACGATCGCGGGCGCGTCCTCGAGCACGATCGTCAGCGCGCGGGCGATCGCCTCGAGGACGGCGACCTCGTGCGGCGTGGGCGGGCGGATGCGGCCATCGGCTTCGGCGTAGACCGGCCACGGGTACGCCTCGCGGCCGGCCAGCTCCCAGCGCTGGGAGGCGACCTCGCCGCGCAGCGCCGGATCGATCGTGGCCTCCGGCTCGAAGTCCAGCCGCAGGTGAGGCGGCCCGTCGAGCTCCTCGCCGTCCGCGGCCGCCTCGGCGGCGTCGACGAACAAGGCATAGTCGCGGAAGTCGCGGAACAGCGCCAGGCCCGGGCTCTCGCCGGCCAGTCCGAACACCGACAGCACCTGCCCCTCGATTCCGCGCGCGGGGACGCTCACCAAGAGCACACCCTCCGCATCGGACATCGCCGCCCACGGGCGGGCCCGGAACATCGCCGCGGCGGCGGCGAAGAACGAGGCGAGCTGGGCGGGCGGGACGCCGCCCGCGAGGTAGGACGGCGTCCCGCGATCCTCGGCCGCGGCGCGCGCGCGGATCTCCGCGACGAAGTCGTCGAGCTCGGGGGTCGGCGCGCACACCACGTCGATCGCCGGATGCGATCGACGCACGACCTCGGCCAGGTCGGGCGATGCCACCCGGATCCGCGCCGGGGCGCGCGGGATCCCGGCCATCGGCTGCTCGATCGCGCCTTGCAGGCTTTCGGCGGCGCGGTCGAGTGCCTCGCCCGGCCGCACTGCCAGCGCGGCGCGGACCGGCCCGTCCACCTCCAGCCACGCGATCGTCTGCGGCTGGTACGGGCGGCCCTCGCCGGTCACGAACGCCGGCAGCGAGACGATGCCGCCGATCCACTCGCGGTCTCGCGTAGCTCGATGTCGCCGGCGTGCCGCCACGTCGCGCGAGGATACCGCCCTGCTGCCGCGGTCGGAAGCCTCGCCGCGCCGCGGGTGACGCGCGCCGCGATCGGCCGCTACGCGTCGCGCCCGCGACGCCGCTCGTCGGCCAGCGAGAGCACGTTCTCGACCTTCCCGACGTGGCCCGGCGCTTCCGGGACCTCGGTCAGGAACGTGGGTCAACGCGCACTCCGCCTCGTGCGTCGAGCACGGTGCCCGCGGCCGGGTCGGAACGAAACACGGGCGCCGAGGTCGAGCGAGGTCATGGACGCGAGGTGCCGGCGCTGCCGGAGCACCTTCCATCCGCTCGACGACGCGGTGGTTCAGCGCGACGAGCGCCGCCTCGGTCAGCCGGGTCAGCTCGAGGTCCATGGATGGCGGCAGCGGAGGCCGGTGTGTCGGCCGAGGCGCCCGGCGCGGCAGGTGATGCGCCGGCCGTCGGCGAGCGCGTCGGCCATCGGGCCGGATGTCGGACACTCGACAGGTGGCGATCGTCGATGACGAAGCCGAGCGGCGCGGCTCGACCATGCAGCTCGCCTCGAGCGCGAGGCGCTCCGGGCGGCAAACGAGGTCAGCGTCCGGGTCTCGGCCAGCAAGCGGCGAGGCTCGCCGGCCCGGGTCTCGCGGGCGCGGCGGGGCGGTCGCGGCCGAGGTGCTGCCGGTGGCGGTCCTCGATGACCTGCGTCCGCGGCGGCTGCCGGCGCTCGCGCTCGTGGTCGGACTGCCGGAGCGTGCGCGGAGCGAGGCCGAGGTCGCGCGCCATCTGCACGTGGGCGGCGGAGAGCCGGTGGCGCTTGCGGGCGGGGCGCCGGGCGCGGAGGTCGGAGGCCGGTCGTGGCGGGCATGGCAAGGCGCGGAGACGGCGCGTCACGAAGTGCGGCACTCGGCGGCGGCGGGGTCGGGTGGCGCCGAGAAGAGATCAGGCTGGCTGCCGTGGGCGTGGTTCCAGTAATGGTAGGGAGCGAGGTGGACGTCGTGGTCGTCGTCCTTGAGGACGAAGAGGGTCGTGGCGTGGCGGACCGCGGCGGTCGCGCCGTCCTGATCGGGCGAGGCGACGAGGAGCTGGAGGCCGAGATCGGTGGCGACGCGGAGGAGCTGGTCGCGGCGGCCGGCGTCGATGCCGTAGAAGGCCTCGTCGAAGAGGAGCGGGCGGAGCCCGGCGCCGGCGGCGTCGAACATGAGCTTGGCCAGCGACAGGACCAAGAGGTAGTTGGGCACGCCCTGCTCGCCACCGGAGCCGATGACGCGCAGGCGCTCGGTCAGCTCGACCCCCTCGGCGCGGGTCGTGCTCATGCGCAGCTTGAAGTCGAACCAGCGGCGGTAGTCGAGGAGCGCGGGGACCTCGTCGCCGGACACGCGCAGCTCGTCGAGGCGCGCGTCGATCCACGCGCGGAAGCGCTGGCGGCTGTCCTCGTCGAGGATCGAGAGGCGGCGGACGAGCTCCAGCAGCTCCGCGCGGTCGGGCCGGGCCTTGACGTCGAACTGGTACTCGGTGGAGCCGAACCGCAGGCCACGCAGCACCTGGTTGATGCCCTTCACGGTCTCGTGGAGGTGGTGGACCTGCTGCTGCAGGTGACGGGCGAGCTCGCCCATCACCAGGACGTCCATCAGCGCGCGGGTCTTGTCGTTGACCACCGACCGCTGCTCGTCGATCGAGCGCTCGAGCTCGGCGAGGACACCGGGCAGCGGCTGGCCGCGGCGATCCTCGACCTGGTTGCGGGCGCGGTCGTAGCCGAAGCCGAAGCGGCCGGCGTGGACGAGGTGGCGCACGCCGCGCGAGCCGTCGCCCTCGACCTCGGCCGCGGCGACGTCGGCGTCGCGCTCGGCCTCGGCGATGCGCTGCTGGATGGCGGCGAGGCTGCGGAAGCTGTCGCCGCGCTGGGTCACCCGGACGTGGTGGGCGAGCGCGGCGGCGTCGCC
>DASZXE010000788.1:0-1577 GCA_035546475.1 Kofleriaceae bacterium | reverse complement strand
GGCGTTCGACGCGGCGGCGTTGCCGTTCGAGCAGCTCGACGACCTGATCGGCTCGTCCGACGGCAAGAAGCTGCGCGACTTCGCGCAGAGCCTCACGCTCGACCGGCTCCTGGCCGCGGCGAACCGGCACCTCGACGACCTCGCGCCGCGGTACCAGCTCGAGCGGGTCGGCGGGCTCGACCTCGAGCTGCAGGTCGTCGACCGCGAGCTCGGCGACGACGTGCGCGCGATCGCCAGCCTGTCCGGCGGCGAGAGCTTCCTCGTCTCGCTGGCGCTCGCCCTCGGCCTGTCCTCGCTGTCCTCGTCGGGGGTGGAGGTCCGTACCCTCCTCATCGACGAAGGCTTCGGCTCGCTCGACCTCGCCACGCTCGACACCGCGCTCGCCGTCCTCGACGCCCTGCGCGCGTCGGGCCGCCAGGTCGGCATCGTCTCCCACGTCCCCGGCCTCGACGAGCGGGTCCCCGCCCGCGTCGTCGTCCGCGCCCAGGGCGGCGGCCGCAGCACCGTCGAGGTCCGCGCCTAGCTAGACTAGCGCCATCAACGGTTTGCATGCCGTCGCGAGACGGGGCGTTGCGAGGCAGATCCGGGGCGCACGCCGGAAGCGCCGCGACGAGTGTGGCCATCGCGGACCCGCCACCCACGCGTCCGGCCCCTCGCGGCCGGTCGCGTCCGCCGCGGGGGCTCGGCGGCGAGCTCGCCGGGTGCGTACCGTTCGCAGCACGGGCGCGCAGCGCCGGAGCCGAAGGGCGACGTCGCGGCTCAGGGGCGGCGGCCGTCGGAGGCGCGGGCGTAAGCGTCGACCATGAGGCGCGCGGCGCGGATGACCTCGCCGGCGGCGGCGCCGATCTCGAGGCGGGCGCCGACGGCGACGATGATGCGGACGACCCGGTCGCCGACGATGACCGGCGCGACGGCGAGCTCGCGCGCGTCGGCGGTGGCGAGGCCGAAGAGCCAGGCCTCGCGCGGTGCGCCGCTGCGATCGACCGCGTCGCCGACGTGCGGGCGGCGGGTGTCGACCACCGAGCGCAGGATCGACGGCGCGTCGAGCGGCACGACGAGATCCTCGAGCGTCTCGGCGGCGAGCGCGTTGCCGACGCCGGTGCGGGGCGACACCTGGTCGGGCTCGACGGCGAGCACGATGGCGATGCGCCAGGACGAGATCAGGTGGGGCAGGTAGCGCTCGGCCACCGGGTCGCGCGGGCCGGTGCACAGGGCCGCGCCCTCGACGGAGGTGCGCGAGACGCGTGGCGCGCCCGGCGCCGTTCCGGGAGCAGCGACGCGCGCGCCCGGCGGCGACGACGACGGTCGCTCGCCCGGTGCCGGCGGCGCGGCGACCCGCCGCGATGGCGGCGAGGTCGACGGCGGTGCGCTCGCCATCGGCGCCGTGACGCGCGTCCTCGGCGGCGACGAACCAGGCCGGTCGGCGTCGGCGGTCGCCGCCCGACGCGCGGTCGACGACGTCATCGACCGATCTGCGGCCGCCTCGGAGGCCGCGGCCATGCGCGACGCGGTCGCCGAGGACGATGCGCGCTCCGCCGGGTCCGGCGGCGCCGCGACCCGCTGCGCGTACGGCGGCG
>DASZXE010000787.1:0-2362 GCA_035546475.1 Kofleriaceae bacterium | reverse complement strand
TGGCCGCGCGCGCAGCGGACGAGCGGGTGGGCGCCGTCGTCGAACCACAGCTCGTCGGCGGCGGGCCGGCCGGGCGGCCGCGTGTAGACGACGCTGCGCGGGCCGCGCACGAACCGCTGCACGATCACGGCCGGCGGGCGGGTGTCGCCGCGCGCGTAGGCGGCGACGAGCGGCGTGAGCGCGGCGGCCCACACCATGCGGATCGCGGTCCAGACGTCGTCGGTGGCGACGTCGAGCTCGGTCCGGCCGAGGCCCGCGCCCGACCGGTCGGCGCGGTCCTCGATCGCGAGCGACGACCGCACTGCGAGCCGGCCGCCGAGCGCGCGGGCACGCGCGAGCACGTCGTCGACGATCGCCGCGGGCAGCGGCGCCTCCGCCGCGGCCTCGGCCCAGCGGGCCAGGGTGTGGCCGAGGTCGTCGAGCGCCGGGACCGCCGCGCCGCCGACCAGCGCGGCGAACGCGGCGCCGGTGACGACGAAGCCGTCGGGCACCGGCAGCCCGGCGGCGACGAGCCGCGCCAGCCCCTGCGCCTTGCCGCCCGCGCCGGCGACCGACGCGGCGTCGGCGAGCGCGATCACCGGCGCGTGTTCGTCCACGGCGCCTCTATACCGCATCGTCCCGGTCCTGCTCCGGTCGCTCCCCCGCGGGTCGCGGCGCCCGCGCCCTGGTCGCGGCCGACCTCGACGTGCAGGTTCGTCGCCACCTGGCCGACCTCGCCATGCCGTGCGCCAGTCCGGACCGGCACCGGTGCCGGTCCGTGCGGGGAGGGCGTCCCTCGGTCGCGCGCTGCGGCGGGCGCCGCGTGGTCGAGGCCGACGGCGCCGGCGTCGCCGGAGTCGGGCACCGCCTCGGGCTCGACGATCAGCTCCATCCCGGCAGGAGTTCGCGCCGGTCGGGGGCGTCGTTCGGTCGCGCGAGCCCGAGCGGGCTGCGCGTTGCGACGGGGCAGCGGGCGTTTGCTACGCTGGCGAGGATGCGCGCGGCCGTGCTCAGCCTGGCGGTGATCGTCGCCGGCTGCGCGCCGCCGAAGCACCGGCCGCCGCCGGAGGACACGAGCAAGCTGGTGAAGGATGGCGTGCCGGTGCAGCCGCGCCTCCGCCTGCGCGGCAAGGACAAGCGCTGCTGCGGCTACCCGCTGGTCGGCACGCTCGACTGGGCGCTTCGCTACTACTGGCTCGCGCGCGAGGAGGACTTCGACGACCCGGACGAGATCGACTACACGCCGCGCGACGCCGTCGAGGTCTACACGCGCCGCGGCTTCTTCCTCGGCGCCTTCTCGAAGCAGTTCATCTGGCACCTGCGCATGGAGGGCTCCGGCATCCTCGACGACGGCCGCGTCGTCAACTACCACGGCGCCTGCAACTACGGCTCCGGCACCTGCTTCGAGCAGCTCGACGCCAGCCAGTTCCCGTTCGGCCGCGGCGCCCGCCGGCGGACGCTGATGCCGTTCCACTCGTGCGCGGTCGACCCGCGCGTGGTGCCGCTCGGCGAGACGCTCTACGTGCCGGAGCTCGACGGCGCGAACCTGCCCGACGGCACCGTCCACGACGGCTGCCTGCGCGCCGATGACACCGGCGGCGGGATCAAGGAGCAGAAGCTCGACTTCTTCGTGGTCAGCTACGCGAACTTCCGCTTCATGCTGCAGGAGCTGTGGCAGGTGAACTGGGTGACGCCGGAGATCGGCTCGCCGCGCTGCGACTACCTGCGCGACAGCACCTGACCGCAGCGCGCGCGGGAGCGGGCAGACGGCGGCGCTCATGACGTCGCCGGCCACACTGACCGCCGCGCGCGCGGGGAGCGGGCAGACGGCGGCGGTCATGACGTCGCCAGCCACTCGGCAAGGGAGCGGCAGCCGCGCTCGGCGACGATGACGTGATCGACGAGCGGGATGCCGATCAGCTCGCCGACCTCGCGCAGCCGGCGCGTGAGCGACAGGTCCTCCGGCGACGGCGTCGGATCGCCGGACGGATGGTTGTGCACCGCGATCGCGCCGGCCGCGCCGCAGCGGACGAGCGGGCGGAAGACCTCGCGCGGGTGGACCTCGACCTGCGTGAGCGAGCCGCGCGCGACCTCGATCTCCTCGAGGACGACGTTGCGGATGTCGATCGCCAGCACCAGGAACACCTCCTGCGAGAGCCCGGCGAGGCGGGGCCACACCCGGTGATAGACGTCGAGCGCGTCGACCAGGCTGCGCGGCTCCGGCTCGCGCGGGATCACGGCGCGCAGCCCGAGGCCGAACGCCGCCGCCAGCCGCGCCGCCCGCGCGAGGCCGACGCCGGTGACCTGCGCGAGGTCGCGTGGCCGCGCGCGCGCGAGCGGCGCCAGCCCGCCGGTCCACGCCAGCAGCGACTGCGCCACCTCG
>DASZXE010000786.1:0-5012 GCA_035546475.1 Kofleriaceae bacterium | reverse complement strand
CGCAGCTCCGCGTGCGCGCGCTCGCGGATCGCGGCCGCGCGCGCGGACGTCGTCGCCACCGGGGTCAGCTCCGAGCGCAGCCACGCGCCGAAGTCGCCGAGGCCGTCGAGGTCGTCGAGGTCGTCGAGTCCGGCAGCGCCGTCGCCGTCGTCACCCGCGGCCTGCCCGCGGTCTCGGTCGCGCGTCGTCATGGCGGATCTCCTCCAGCATAGCGCCGCCCCGGGTCGATCGTGGCCTCGATCATCGCCCGCGCCCGCGCGAGCCGCTGGCGCGCCGCCTCCGGCTTGATGCCGAGCACCTCCGCGGCCTCCCGCGGCGCCAGCCCCTCGACCGCGCACAGGAGCAGGATCTCGCGGTACGCGTCGGGCAGCGCGGCGAGCGCGCGCTCGACCCGCGCCGACGTCTGCGACACCGCCGCGTCCTCGAACGGCGACGGCGCCGGAGCCGGCGGCGGCAAGAGGTCGCCGGCGAGCTGCTCGGCGACCCGCCGCGCGCGCCAGTGCGACACGTACAGGTTGCGCGCGACCGTGAACAGCCACGCGGTCAGCCGGGTGTCGGGCGCGAGCTGCGGCGCCGACCGCGCCAGGCGCAGCCAGACCTCCTGCGCGAGGTCGTCGGCGAGGTCGCGCCGCTGCGCCAGCCGCACCAGGAAGCGCAGCACGCGGTCGCGCAGCCACTCGTAGACCTCGTCGAAGGCGTCGCGCTCGCCGGCCCGCAGCCGGCCGACCAGCGCGCGCTCCTGGGCCGGGTCCATCGCCCCGATAACGCCCCGGCCGGCCCGCCGTGACAAGCCCCCGGCCGCGTTCGTCGCGCGGTCGGCGCTGTCACGATCGCCCGCCGGCGGCGTTGTCTCCTGCGAACCCTGTCGAGGAAGGTCCATGTCGAGCTACATGCGCGCGGGTGGCTACACCATGTGGGTCCTGGCGGCCCTGTCGCTCGCGATGATCGTCATCGCGATCCGCTTCCTGCTCAAACCAGAACCGGCACGGCTCGCCGTGTTGCGCTCGCTGAGCTGGGCCCAGGTCTTCGTCACCCTCGGCGGGGTGGCGACCAACTTCACCATGGTGTGCAAGGCGATCGTCGCCGACTACGACCAGACCCACGTCTTCAACTCGCAGATGCTCATGCAGGGCACCGGCGAGGCGCTGACCCCCGCGGGCATGGGCTTCTCGCTGCTCGCCTTCGTGTGGCTCGTCATCGCGCTCGCGGTCCGCAAGGCCCACGAGCCGCCGACCTGAGCCGGCGGGCGCGGCCGTTTGCAGCATCGCGCGGTTGCCCTGGCCGCGCGCTCGGATACTCTCCGGGACCGTGGCGGACACCGACGAGCCTGAAGACAAGCCGAAGAAGAAGTCCGAGAGCCAGCAGCGCCTCGCCGCCGCCGAGCAGGAGGCGCAGCAGCGGTTCGAGAAGGCGATGGCGGAGCTGCGCGAGGGCGCCTACCGGTTCTCGTCGAAGGTCCGCGGCCAGACCGACATCGTCCTCGAGGAGCTGATCGATCCCGAGGGCGAGGTCGTCGGCGCCATCGCCGACGTCGAGGGTGACGCCGGCGCGATCGCGCTCGCGGCGCCGGTCGAGCTGCTCACGTTCGACACCTGGCTCTTCGGCCAGATCGGCGACAAGGAGGAGCTCGACCTCAAGGACGAGCAGCACTGGGAGCTGTGGTTCCACTTCGGCGCGTGGATCGGCGAGACGCTGCGCCGCCGCCACGGCGGCCACTGGATCCTGTTCGGCGACGATCCGCACACCTGGCGCATCGGCTTCTCGAAGATCTTCCTCGAGGTCGCGCCGTTCGTGTTCGCCGAGCAGATCCTGCGGCTCGGCTCCGGCGCCATCAAGCGGATGGTCACCGAGATCGAGAAGATCCGCGAGAGCCACGAGGAGCAGCGCGAGCGCGACAAGGGCCAGTCGCTCGATCGCTTCCTGTCGCAGCACTACCTGCGCCTGCACACCGTGCCGCTCGGCCAGTGGATGGCGATGGACTTCGTCGGCGTCGGCAAGCTGTGGACCGAGGCGCCGGCCAAGGCGATGATCGAGGCGGTCAGGCAGGCGGGCCCGCGGCTCGGCCCGCAGAACGCGCCGATCGTCGAGCGGGTGATCGAGGCGCTCGGCCGCGCCAACCAGGAGAAGCCGGTCGCCGAGCAGACCAACGACCGCGGCCTGTTCGAGGCGATCGCGCAGATCGTCGGCCTCCACCGGGCGACGGCGCCGCTCGCGATCGACATCCTCGAGCGCGTGGTCGTCCCCGCGATCCACGTCGGGGTGCCGGACAGCTTCCCGCCGCTCGACGAGGACGACCTCCACAACCTGCGCAAGGGCATCGAGCTGTTCGCCTTCTTCGTCGAGGTGGTGCCGCACAAGCACCAGGCCGACGACGAGGGGTTCCTCGGGTCGATCCCGCACGACCAGCTCTCGACGCCGTACGCCGACCGCAACGTCCTCGAGGTCGGCAAGGGCGACTGGGTCGTCGTCAATCCGGTCTACTTCGCGCCGATGCTGGCGGACCTCGATCCGCAGAAGATGCTCGACAAGTACGACGAGTTCGTGAAGTACGTCGGCTCGCAGCCCGACGCCCCGCGCCGCCGCGACGACGGCCGCCTCCTCGCCGAGACCGTCGCCAAGGCGATCGCCGACTTCCGCGCCACCGTCGGCACCGCGCTGCAGAACAACGACGCCCTCATCTTCCGCATGCTCCCGCCTCCGGGCTGATCGCCGCGGGCGCGGCGGCGATCAGGCGATCAGCCGATCAGCGGATCAGGCGCTCAGCGGGGCAGGGGCTCGATGACGATCCGGGCGCCGCGCTGGTGGGCGAGCTCGAAGCGGTGCGGGTCGAAGGCGAGGCCGTCGAGCCGGCGGACCTGGCCGGCGCGATCGACGACGTCGACGCCGCCGGCGCGGGCGATGACGAAGGTGCCGTCGCGGGCGCCGATCACGCCGGCGTTGGCGATGTCGCCGTCGTAGGGGACCCGCTCGATCACCGTCGAGGTCGCGAGGTCCCACACCTGGAAGCCGCGCAGCGCCTCGTCGGGGCCGTCGGCGGGGTCGGCCGGGTTGTCCTCGCTCCAGCCGGGATCCTTGAGCACGACCGCCCGCCGGGGCCCGGCGGGTCCGACCGCGAGGTCGTAGCCCCACGCGCGCATCGAGCCGCGCCGCCGGAGGTCGTCCTGCAGGCGCTCGGTGTCGTCGAGCAGCGCGGCGCCCGGCACGATCACCACCGTGTAGTACTGCTCGGCGTGGCCGCTGCCGTGGACGGCGAGCCAGCCGTCGTCGAGCGGCACCACCCGCTCGACCGAGAACGCGACCCAGCCGGTGAGGTTCTGCCAGGCGGTGCGCCCGGCGACGCCGAGCGTGTAGATCGCCAGCATCGTCGGCTCGATCTCGGCGAGGCAGCGCGGCTTGCCGGCGATGGTGACGACCCCGCCGCGCACGCTCTCGGCGCGGTCGGTGCCGGAGAAGACGTCGAGCACGCAGCCGCCGGTCGCGACGTCCCACGCCATCAGCCGGCGGCCGCGATCGCCGATGACGACCAGGTGCTGGCCGTCCGCCGACAGCTCGTGGCGGTCGATCGGCCAGCCGGGCACCAGATCGCGCGCGGCCCCGCGGCCGACGACGTGTACGCCCTCGTCGCGGCGGGTGGCGAGCACGCCGCCGCGCAGGCAGGGAGCGGTCCAGGTGTTGGGGTCGTAGGTCACGAGCCGGCCTTCTTCGGCGAGTAGTTCTTCACGGCGGGCTCGGTGCCCTTCATGCCGCTGGCGACCTGCTGGAGCTGCTCGACGCTGAGGTCGCCGGTGGGCGCGTCGGCAGGGCGCGCGCTGTAGTGTTGCAGGGTCCCCTCGAGCGGGCCATTGCCCGGCGTCTCGTGGAGCTCGACCCCCTTCGCGCGCAGCGCCTCGCGGGTGTAGCCCTGGTGCGGATCGCTGCCGGAGCGGCCGTCGACCGAGCGGCGGACCCGCATCATCTGGTCGACCTCCGCCTTGTTGCGGGTCCGCCACATCGAGATGCCGTCGGTGTCGCGCGGATCGACGCGCGGTCCCTTCTTGGCGTCGCCGAACATCCAGAACAGCTCGCGGTCGAAGTTCGGGTCGTCGTTGTGGACGAGCGCGCCGGCGCGCCCGACGAAGTACGTCGACACCTCGTCGACGTGGAGGTTGAAGGTCGGCTCCTCGACGACCTCGCGGCGGGTGACGGCGCGGACGATGCGCGGGCCGGTGCGGCCGGTGACGGCGTCGTCGGTGGCGAGCTCCTCGGCGCGCACCCAGCCGCGCCCGATGACGTGGAAGCGGTGGTTGAGCGTCGCGGTGATCCGCTCGTCGTCGAAGGCGACGTCGACGACGGCGTCGGCGTGGCCGCGGAACAGCTCGAGGACCCGGTAGGCGGCCAGCGTCTCGGGGTGGTCGGGGTCCATCGCGAGGACGCGGGTGCCGACGGCGATCTGCTCGATCGGGAACGGTCCATCGGGCGTGAGCACGAGCGTGCCGGCGACGAAGCACGGCTTGAGGCCGTCCATCCGCTGGCGGACCTGCTCCTGGGCGGCGTGCGCGCGCGCCTCGGCGTCGGCCGGCGACTCGCCGGGGAACGGGTCGTGGTTGGCGTGACGCGAGAGCGCGCGGTCGCTGACCTGCGAGAAGTCGTAGCCGCCCTCGGCGGTGCGCGGCGGCGGCGACGTCGGCCGGTCGGGATCGACGGGCGTCTCCGGCGGACGATCGGGCGCGGGCGGCGGGCGATCGGGCGCGGGAGGAGGGCGATCGGGCGCGGGCGGCGGGCGATCGGGCGCAGGCGGCGGGCGATCGGGCGCAGGTGGAGGCTGATCCGGCGCAGGCGGCGGGCGATCGGGCGCAGGCGGCGGCTGATCGGGCGCAGGAGGCGGGCGATCGGGCGCAGGTGGCGGCTGATCGGGCGCGGGCGGCGGGCGATCGGGCGCAGGAGGCGGCTGATCCGGCGCAGGCGGCGGCTGATCCGGCGCGGGCGGCGGCTGATCCGGCGCGGGCGGCGGCTGATCCGGCGCGGGCGGCGGC
>DASZXE010000785.1:0-8650 GCA_035546475.1 Kofleriaceae bacterium | reverse complement strand
TCAGTGGATGAGCACCCACAGCTTGGCGCGGAAGGCGCCGTCGGTCGGCGAGGTGCAGATCGCGTCGGTCGTCGCGTCGCCGGTCATCTGGATCGTGACGACGTGGGTGCCGGCCGGCAGGAACGTGGTCTGCCGCATCGTCCACGGGCACCAGCGCTCGAACAGCGACGGATCGACGCGGTCGCAGCCGACCGCGCGATCGCCGAACGCCGACAGCGTGAGCGGGCCGTAGTCGACCATGAAGCGGAAGCCGCACCGGGCCTCGACGCCGTCGTAGAACTCGACCGACAGCGTCCCCTCGGCGCCGAGGTCGACCGTGCTCGGCGCCGACAGGGTGAAGACGTAGCTCGCGCCGGTGAGGTCCTGCCAGTCGCCGGTCGACTCGGCCGGCTGGTTCTGCGCCGACAGGTGACCTCCGACGCCGGGGCCGGGCGGGCCGGCGGGACCGGCCGCGCCCTGGGGACCCGCGGCGCCCTGCGGCCCCTGCGCGCCGACCGCGCCGGGCGGCCCCGCGAGGCCCGTCGCACCGACCGGACCCATGGCACCCATCGGACCCATCGGGCCCACCGGGCCGGTATCGCCCTTCTCGCCCTTCTCGCCCGGCAAGCCGTCGGCGCCGCGCGGACCTTCCGGCCCCTGCGGCCCCTCGGCGCCGCTGACGCCCTGCGGGCCGGCCTCGCCGGGGAGGCCGCGCGCGCCGTCGGCACCGGCCGGGCCGGCGGGGCCCTGCGGACCGGCGGGGCCCTGCGGACCGATCAGGCCTTCTCCGCCCGCCGGCTCGGTCGACCCGCAGGCCGCGAGGAAGGAGAAGAGGATGGCGGCCAGCGACGGTAGGCGGGGGGTCATCGCGACCCGGTTCGGCCGCGCCACCGGCGGCGTGCAGGGCCGTCGCCGTGCGGCACACCGCGGCGTACCCGCGGCGCTCCCAGGGTTGGCAGAATGACAACCCTCTCGTCGATCGATCGGCCTCCGGGCGAACCCCGAGCCGCTCGAAGCCTTCAGGCCTTCAGGCGCCGCCCGGTCGTCAGCACCCACCAGATGAACGCGAGGCAGACGACCATGAAGCCGAGCGTCATGCCGGCGCTGATCGCCACGTTGACGTCCGACTTGCCGTAGAACGCCCAGCGCATGCCGCTGATCAGGTAGACGACCGGGTTGACCAGCGTCACCTTGCGCCAGAACGGCGGCAGCATGTGGATCGAGTAGAAGGCGCCGCCGAGGAACGTCAGCGGCGTGATCACCATCAGCGGGATCGCCTGCAGCTTCTGGAAGCTGTCGGCCCACAGCCCGATGATGAAGCCGAACATGCTGAAGGTCGCCGCGGTCAGCACGAGGAAGCTGACCATCCACACCGGGTGGACGACGTGGTACGGCACGAAGGCGCGCGCGGTGACGAGGATGAGCGTGCCGAGCATCACCGACTTCGTCGTCGCCGCGCCGACGTAGCCGATCACGACCTCGGCGACCGACACCGGCGCCGACAGGAGCTCGTAGATCGTCCCCGAGAACTTCGGCAGGTAGATGCCGAACGACGCGTTCGAGATGCTCTCGCCGAGCAGCGACAGCATCACCAGGCCGGGCACGATGAACGCGCCGTAGTCGACGCCGCCGACCACGCCCATCCGCGAGCCGATCGCCGAGCCGAACACGACGAAGTAGAGCGACGTCGACAGCACCGGCGACACGATGCTCTGCACGATCGTGCGGAAGGTGCGCGCCATCTCGAACCGGTAGATCGAGTGGATCGCGTGGACGTTGAGCCTCACGGCGCCTCCTTGACGAGATCGACGAAGATCTCCTCGAGCGAGCTCTCCGTCGAGCGGAGGTCCTTGAAGTCGATGCCGAGCTCGCCGAGCCGCTTGAGCAGCGGCGCGAGGTCGGCGTGGGCGTCCTGGTCGAACGTGTACGTCAGCACGGTGCCCCCGGCGCTCAGCTCGAGGCGGCGGTCGGCCAGCTCGTCGGGCACGCGCGCGAGCGGCCGCGCGAGCTGCAGGATCAGGCGGCGCTTGCCGAGCTTGTGCAGCAGCGCGCGGGTGTCGTCGAGCGCGATCAGCTCGCCCTTGTTGATGACCCCGATCCGGTCGGCCATCTCCTCGGCCTCCTCGAGGTAGTGGGTCGTGAGGATGATGGTGACGCCGCCCTCGCGCAGCTCGCGCACCATCCGCCACATGTCGTGGCGCAGCTCGACGTCGACGCCGGCGGTCGGCTCGTCGAGGAACAGGATCGACGGCTCGTGCGACAGCGCCTTGGCGATCAGCACGCGCCGCTTCATGCCGCCCGACAGCGTCATGATCTTCGCGTCCTTCTTCTCCCACAGCGACAGCGCGCGCAGCACCTTCTCGAGGTGCGCCGGGTCGGGCCGCTTGCCGAACAGGCCGCGGCTGAACGCGACGGTCGCCCACACCGTCTCGAACGCGTCGGTCGACAGCTCCTGCGGCACCAGGCCGATCGCCTGGCGCGCGCGGCGGAAGTCGCGCACGTGGTCGTGGCCGTCGACGACGACGGTGCCGGTGGTCGGCCGCACGATGCCGCACACGATGTTGATGAGCGTCGTCTTGCCGGCGCCGTTGGGGCCGAGCAGCGCGAGGATCTCGCCGCGCCGGATCTCGAGGTCGACCTCGCGCAGCGCGCGGAAGCCGCGGTCGTAGGTCTTGCTCAGCTTGCGGATGCTGATGATCGTCGGGGCCGGCTCCGGCATCGCCCGCAGTGTGGCGCGGTTCGCGGCCGGCGGGGGCCGGCGGCCCGGCAGCCGCGCCGGATGATACTGTCCCGCCACATGCACACCTCCGAGGGGGCCCGGGCCGGCGAGCTCCGGCGTTCGGTCGGCTTCTACGGCCTGATGTTCGTCTCGCTCGGGTCGATCATCGGCTCGGGGTGGCTGCTCGGCGCGCTCAACGCGGCCGAGGTCGCCGGCCCGGCGTCGATCATCTCGTGGCTGCTGGCGGCCGCGATGCTGTCGCTGCTGGCGCTGACGTACGCCGAGCTCGGCGCCGCGTACCCGGTCGCCGGCGGCGCCGGCCGCTTCCCGTACTACAGCCACGGGCCGATCGTCGGCTTCGCCGCCGGCTGGGCGTCGTGGCTGCAGGCGGTCTTCGTCGCGCCGATCGAGGTGCTGGCGGCGATCACCTACGTCAACAGCGTCGGCTGGGTCCACCGCCACTTCGACATGCTGACCGCCGGCGGGCTGCTCAACGGCACCGGGCTGGTCGTCGCCGGCATCTTGATGGCGCTCTTCACGGTGATGAACCTGGCCGGCGCCAAGTTCCTCTCGGAGAGCAACATCGTCGTCGTCATCTGGAAGACGGCGGTGCCGTTCCTCGCGGTCGGCGTGGTCGCCGCGACCCAGTTCCGCGCCTCGAACTTCCACGCCGGCGGCGGCTTCATGCCGTACGGCATGCACGGCGTGTTCGCGGCGCTGACCGGCGGCGTCGTCTTCGCGCTGCAGGGCTTCGAACAGGCGGTGCAGCTCGCCGGCGAGGCGCGCGATCCGCGCAAGGACCTGTCGCGCGCGATCCTGGCGGCGATGGCGATCGGCGCGGTGCTCTACGCGCTCCTGCAGGTCGTGATGATCGGCGGCCTCGAGCCCGCCCACCTGCTGCACGGCTGGAAGAAGCCGCTCGGCACCGACCCGTCCGACTACGGCGCCTGGTACACGCTCGCGCTCGCGATCGGCGCCGGCTGGCTGGCGAAGGTGCTGCTGATCGACGCGATCATCTCGCCGGCCGGCACCGGCATCGTCTACGTCGGCACCACCGCGCGGCTGTCGTACGCGCTCGGCGAGGAGCGCGAGCTGCCGACCGCGCTGGCATCGACGAACCGGCGCGGCGTGCCGGTGGTGTCGATCCTCGTCGGCGCGGTGGTCGGCTGCGTCGCGTTCGGGCCGTTCAAGAGCTGGAGCGCGCTGGTCGGCGTCATCACCGGCGCCACGGCGATCATGTACGCGTTCGCGCCGCTCGCGCTGGCGGCGCTCCACAAGCTCGACGGCGCGCGGGCCCGGCCGTACCGGGTGCCGGCGCCGAAGCTCGTGCTGCCGGCCGCGTTCGCGTCGGCGAACCTCATCATCTACTGGGGCGGCTTCGGCGGGACGTGGAAGCTCGCCTGCGCGATGGCGGTCGGGCTGGCGCTGTTCGCGATCGGCGCGTGGCGCAAGAGGACCGGCGCGCAGGAGACGCTGCGCAACGCGAGCTGGATGGCGCCGTGGCTCGGCGGCCACGTCCTCATCGGCTACCTCGGCCGCTACGGCGGCGGCCGCGGCGTGCTGCGCGCCTGGGTCGACCTCGGCGTCGTCATCGCGTTCGCGCTGGCGATCTTCTACCTCGCGCTCGCGCTGACGCGCACCGCGGAGGAGACCGCCGCGGCGATCGCCCGCGACGCCCACCAGCTCGACTACGCCAGCCCGCCCGCGGAGGCGCGCGTCGTCACCAGCTGAGAGTCGCTCGCCGGCGACGCGGAGGGCTCACGGGCTCCGGAGCTGGGCCGCGAGCGCCGCACCTCCGGCCGAGCGCCGACCCAGCGGTGCTCGGTCCCACAACCTCGCTGCCCGCGGCTCGAAGCTCAGTGATCGCAGTCGGGGCCGTGCACGTGGCCCTCCTCGCCGTGGCCGGCCTCGGTCGAGACCGGCGCGCCGAGCGGCTCGTCGCTGGCCGGCTCGGACAGCTTGTCGACCTCGGTGATCGCGGCCTTGCTGACGAGGAAGTCGAGCACCTTGTCCTGCCGCATCGACCACCGCATCGAGTCGAGCCGGCCGTCCTTCTCCCACTCCGCCTTGACCCGCGCCGGCGGCTGGTTGCGCGCCCGCGCGGTCGCCGTCACCTGCGCCATCAGCTCGTCGTCGGAGACCTCCACGTTCTCCTTCTCGGCGATCGCCTCGAGCAGGAGCTGGCCGCGGACCTCGTCGGCGCCGGCCGGCCGCATCTTGCCGCGCAGCTCGTCGTTGAGCCCGCGCGCCTCGTTGTCGGGCGGCAGGCCGAGCATCTGGCGGAGCCGGCGGTACTGCATCTCGACGGCGCGGTCGATCAGCGACCCGGCCACCGGGATCTGGTTCTTCTTCACCAGCTCGCGCAGCGCGGCCTGGCGGGCCTCGGCGCGGATGACGTGGTTCTCGCGCGCCTCGAGGTCCTTGCGGATCGCGGCCCGCAGCGCCTCGAGGTTCTCGCCCTTGCCGGTGTCCTTGGCGAACTCGTCGTCGAGCTGCGGCACGTTCTTGGCGCGGACCTCGACGACGGTCGCCTTCATGCTGGCGTGGCGGCCGCGCAGGTTCTCGTCGGGGAAGTCGGCCGGGATGTCGATCTCGATCGGCAGGTCCCTGGCGTCGAACGCGATGCCGGTCAAGGCCGCGCGCATGCCGGGCAGCGGCTCGCGCTCGGCGTCGTCGAGGTCGACGCCGAACCGCGGCTGGTCGACCGGGTGCTCGCCGATCGTGCCGACCACGTGGACGACGACGACGTCGCCGGCGGCGGTCTCGGTGCGGCCCTCGATCGGGACCAGCTCGGTGTGCTCCTTGCGGAGCGCCTCGAGCGCCTTGTCGACCTCGGCCTCGGGGACGTCGAGCTTGCGGCGCTCGATCGCGAGGCCCTCGTAGCCCTCGGGGGCGACGTTGCCCTTGATCTCGACGATCGCCTCGAACTGGAACGGCTGGCCGCGCTTGATCTGCGCGCCGTCGATGTTGCGCGGCTCGGCGACCGCGCCCAGGTTGTGCTGGGCGTTGGCGGTCGCGAACGACTCGCGGACGAGCTGGGTCGCCACCTCGAGGTTCACGCGCGGCGCGTAGATCTGCTCGAGCACCGAGCGGGGCGCCTTGCCCTTGCGGAAGCCCTTCAGGGCCACGTTCTTGCCCAGCTCGCGGTACGCGGCGCCCAGCCGGTCGGCGACCGCGGCCCACGGGACCTCGACGATGAGCTTCTTCTCGACGGGGGAGACGTCTTCGATTCGGACTTGCATGGCGCGACCTCGGGTCGCGCTATGTATCACATTTCTCGCGCCCTGCTCGTGCTTCGCGCACCCGGCCGGGCCCTGGCGCTACGAGGTCCGGAGCACGTACGTCGGCTCGCTGCCCGAGGCCTCGCCGGGGCCGACGAGGTCGAGGCCGTAGCGCTCGAGCTTGTCGACGAGCGCCTCCATCCAGGCGACGCCGTCGACGACGCCGACCAGCTCGCCGATCGCCCGCGCGCTCAGGCGGTCCCGCTCGCCGAGCGCGTTCAGCACCCCGCGCTCGAGCTGGCTGATCTGGAAGTCGGGCGGCACCGTCCGGTCGACGAGCCGCGCCAGCCGCGCCGCCACCGCCGGCCGCAGGCCGAGCCGGATGATCGCGCTCTGCGCCCCCGCCCCCGACGTGAAGCCGAGCTGCGTGCGCGCGTTGGCGGCGGCCCGCCGGCGGTGCTCCTCGAGCCCCCGGCGGACCGGCAGCGGTGTGCGGCGCTCGCCCGGGTTGACCGGCGGCGCCATCGCCAGCGCGGCGTCGGCGGCCATCGCCCCCCGCGGCACCACCTCGGCCGCCGGCGCGACCGGCACGTACGCCGCGGTCTGGTGCTGCGGCACCGGGATGGCCGCCTGCATCGCGCTCGCCGACGCGGTGGCGTGCAAGGACGCCGCCACCGCCGGCTCCCAGCCGGGGCCGGGGATGCGGTGATCCGGCACGTCGCGCGGCGCGCCGGGCGCCCAGTTGTTGGTCCGCTTGCGGTCGAAGTCGCTGCCCTCGTCCTCGAGGCGCGGCGCGTTGCCCTTGCTGCCGGCCATCCGGCGGCTCGCCAGCTCGAGCGCGTCCTTGAGGGCCTGCGCGCGCCCGTCGGCCGGCGGCTGCACGTGGATGCCCCACGGGCCGTTCGGATCGAGCCCGGCCGGGCCGATCGCCAGCTCGGCGCCGTGCAGCACGATCGTCGGGCGCGTCTGATCGGCGCTGTCGGCGTAGGCGCGCATCAGCACGCGCTGCTCCGCCCACCGCTCGGCGACCACCATGATCGAGCGGTAGTAGGTCGGCGGCGACGCCGGCGAGCGCAGCCATTCATCGACGATCCGGATCCGGGCCATCGCCAGCCGCGAGGATACACCCGCCGGCGATCTTCCGGCGAGAGCCGCGCCCCCACTGTGCGCGGGGGCCGTGCTGCGGTACCAATCCGGCGCGGCGCCCGCGCCGCAAGGAGCATCGACGTGGCCCAAGGGCATGCACTGAGCGGATTTCCCGAGTGGCTCCCGGAGCAGGAGCTGGTGCAGCAGCACCTCATCGGCATCGTGCGCACGCAGTACGAGCTGCACGGCTTCACGCCGATCACCACCCGCTCGGTCGAGAGCCTCGACGACCTGCTGGCCAAGGGCGAGACCGACAAGGAGATCTACACGCTCCAGCGGCTCGCGCCCGACGGCGATCACGAGTCGCGGCTCGGCCTGCACTACGACCTGACGGTGCCGTTCGCCCGCTACGTCGTCGAGAACCAGGGCCGGCTCACGTTCCCGTTCCGCCGCTACCAGATCCAGAGCGCGTGGCGGGGCGAGCGGCCGCAGCTCGGGCGCTACCGCGAGTTCCTCCAGGCCGACGTCGACATCATCGGCCAGGGCTCGCTCGAGGTGCGCTACGACGCCGAGCTGATCGCGATCCTGCGCGACACCCTGCAGGCGATGCCGCTGCCGGCGGTCAAGCTGCTGGTCAACAACCGCAAGCTGCTCGAGGGCTTCTACCGCGGCCTCGGCATCGACGACATCGCCGGCACCCTGCGCGTCGTCGACAAGCTGCCGAAGGTCGGCGCCGCCGGCGTGCGCGGGCTGCTGACCGGCGCCGGCCTGGCCGGCGAGCAGGCCGACGCCTGCCTCGGGCTGGCCGGCCTCGAGTGCGCGACGCCCGCCGAGCTGGCGAAGATCGCGGCGCTCGGCGTCCGCCACGAGCTGCTCGACCGCGGCGTCGACGAGCTGGCGGCGGTGATGACGCGCTGTCCGGCGGCCGGACGAGTCGCGGTGGTCGGCGCGCTGCACATCGCTCGCGGGTTCGACTACTACACCGGCACCGTCGTCGAGGGGGTGCTCGCCGACCACCCGGAGCTGGGCGCGATCTGCTCGGGCGGGCGCTACGACAACCTGGCGTCGCGCGGCAGCAAGACGGCGCTGCCCGGCGTCGGCGTCTCGATCGGCATCACGCGGATCATGGGCTACTGCGAGCACCTGGGCCTGCTGAAGCAGAGCCGGCGCACGCCCGCGCAGGTGCTGGTGGTGGTGCACGACGAGGCGTCCCGCGACCGCTCCGACGAGGTCGCGCGGCGGCTGCGCGGGCGCGGCGTGCGCTGCATCGTCGCCGACGCGGCGACCGCGTACGGCAAGCAGATCCGCAGCGCCGAGCGGCTCGGGATCCCGTACGTCTGGTTCCCGCCGCGCGAGGGCGAGGCGCACGAGGTGAAGGACATCCGCAGCGGCGCGCAGGCCGCGGCCGACCCGGACGGGTGGACGCCGGCGGCGGACGCCGCGCTGTTCGCGGCGAGCTGATCGCCGGCCGGCGCCGGGGGCACGGCGCGCGGGGGCGATGGTAGGGTGCGGCGGTGCTGCGGGACGTGCCTCTCGAGCTGGCGGTGTTCGCGGCGGTCGCGCTCGTCGCCGCGGCGGTCGGGCCCGCGCACGCCGGCTGGTTCGTCGACGCCGACGGGCTCGCCGCGGCGTCGGCGCTGTCGCC
>DASZXE010000784.1:0-8597 GCA_035546475.1 Kofleriaceae bacterium | reverse complement strand
CGTGCCGACGATGGCCGAGGTCGCGGCGCTCCACGAGCGGATCGCGAACCTGGAGGCGCTCCTGCGCCGCGACGAGGACGTCCTGAAGAAACTGATGGCGCTCCTGATCGAGAAGGGCGTCGCGACGCGCGAGGAGATCATCGCGAAGCTGCGCTGACCGCCAGCGCGTCCTCGTAGACGCGCGCGGTCGCCTCGTCGCCGCGCCGGCGGGCCTCGTCGGCGCGCCGGTGCAGCGTGTCGGCCGGCAAGGGCCACCGCCGCAGCCCGAGCGCGAGCAGGGTCGCCGTGCACGGCTTGCAGCCGGACGCCTCGACCTCGCCGAGCAGCCGGCCGAACGCGCCCGGATCGTCGAAGGCGGGCGACAGCGCGGCGTACCAGCGGTCGGCGGTGCCGGGCGGCCCGCCGCCGCCGGCCTCGAAGCCGCGCGCCTGCGAGAGGAAGAGGCCGAGGTAGCCGCGCGGATCGGCGGGGGCGAGCGCCAGCATCGCCCGGTACTCGGCGGCGGCGCCGTCGAAGTCGCCGGCGTCGCGCAGCGCCTCGCCGAGCTTCGCGCGCACGAGCAGGACGCCGGGGCGGTGGCGGGCGGCGCGCGTCCACAGCGCGCGCGAGCCGCTCCACGCATGGACGACCGGCACCGCCACGACGGCCTCGGCGGCGAGGACGAGCACGCAGGCCGCGGCGGCCGCGCGACGCGCGACCGGCCTCGCGGCGAGCCGGCGCCACGCCGCCGCCAGCGCGATGGCGAGCGCCGGCACCAGCACCGCGTGGGCGAGCAGCACGTAGCGGTCGGCGAACCGGAAGACGACGGGGACGAGGTTGGCGACCGGCGCGATCGCCGCCAGGAACGCCACCGCCGCCTGCCGCGCGGCCGCCGGCCAGCGCCGCCAGGTCGCCGCCGCCGCGACGAGCGCCAGCCCGACCAGCACCGCGCCCGCGAGCGCCAGCGGCGCGCGCGCCGGGTAGATCGGCGACGGATCCGGCGCGGCCGTCCGCCCGACGTACGCCGCGACCGTGCCGAGGACATCCACGGCCGCGCCGTCGGGCCGCGCCGGCGGGATCATCTGGTGCCCGCGGAAGATGAGCCAGGTCGCCACCGCGAGCGCCGCGGCGCCGAGCGCGTACGGCAGCGCGCGCACCGCCGCGGTCCGCCACGGCAGCCCGCGCAGCCAGCGCAGGTGCGCGAAGACCAGCACCGGCAGGCAGACCGCCGACACCTTCGACAGCAGCGCCGCCGCGCCGAGCGCGAGCGCCGCCCACCTCGGCCGCGCACCGGCGTGCCGGTCCTCGACGAGCAGCACGAGCCCGACGAACAGGAGCGCCAGCAGGTCCTTGCGCGCGGAGATCCACGCGACCGGCTCGACCGTCAGCGGGTGCAGCGCCAGCGCAAGCACCGCCGCGGCCGCCGCCGGCGCCGGCGCGAACCGCCGCGCCAGCGCGAACCAGGTCACCAGCGCCCCCGCGAAGAGGAGCAGGTTGACGAGGTGGTAGCCGCCCGCCCAGCCCGGCCACAGCGCGCGATCGACCAGGTACGACAGGAGGTGGAGCGGTGCGTACGCCTCGAACTGCGGCCGCGTGAACGCCGCCTTCACGTAGCTCCAGCCGCCCGCCGCCAGCCGCGGGTTCGCCGTCACGAAGCGGTTGTCGTCCCAGTCCGTGAACCCGGCCGCGACGAGCCCGCCGTAGACGACGGCCGCCACCAGCAGGACCCCGGCGACCCAGGCGGCGTCGCGGCGCTCGAGCCGTGGCTGCACGCGCGCCCGCCCGCGGGTCAGCCGGCCGAGCTGGCGGCGGCCTCGCGCAGCGCCTTCTGCCGGATCCGCTTGTCGAGGTAGTAGTCGCGGCCGCGGGCGAACTCCCAGGCGACGCCGGCGGTCGACACCGCGGCGGCGGCGATCGACAGCACGCGCGCCTGGTCGTCGAACAGCGCGGCGGCGCCGAGCAGCGCGGCGGCCCCCAGCGTGCGCGCCCCCCAGACCAGCGCCCCCGACGAGCGGTGGTGGTGCGAGAGCAGGTTGTCGAGGCCGCCGACCGCCAGCTCGAGCGCCAGCACGGTGATCACCGGCCACGCCGGCGCCGGGCTGTCGACCAGCGCCGCGAAGATCGCGATCGGCAGCGCCACCGCGCCGAGCAGCCGCACGGCGTCGATGCGGCCGAAGTCGCCGCGCCCGCGGAGCTGCTTCACGCCGACGGCGACGTAGTCGAGGCCGCTCACCCAGGTGATCGCGACGATCAACCCCATCATCGCCTGCAGCGTGCGGTGGTCGTTGCTCTCCAGGTGGACGGCGATGATGGCGGCGAACGCGGCGCTCATCCAGAACGCGCCCGGCCACACCTTCTTCTTCACCGCGTAGAAGACCATCCCGCCGACCAGCGGCAGCACGATGCCGCAGGCGAGCAGGATCGTGATGCCGCGGCGGGTGCCGATGAGCGGGATGAGGACGAGGAGGCCGAGGCCCTGCATCTGCGTCCACGTCTTCGCCTTGGCCAGGTAGCTGGTCCTGAGCGTCAGCCCGCGCCGCTCGTAGACCGAGCGCAGCGCGGTCACCAGCAGCTCGCGCACGAACATGAGCGCGACCGCCCACGCCGGCACGAAGTCGATGTCGGCGAACGGCAGGTAGACGAAGGCGACGAACACCTTGTCGGCGATCGGATCGAGCAGGCCGCCGAACACGGTCGGCCCGTACTTGCGCGCCAGGTAGCCGTCGACGAAGTCGGTGCAGCCGATGAGCGTGCCGACGATCAGCGCCGCCCACAGGTCGCCGGTGTGGCCGGACTCGAGCCCGTGGTAGACCCACCACGACAGGAGCGGCATGGGCACCAGCCGCGCGATCGTCACCATGTTGGCGGAGATCAGCGGCTTCTTGCGTGGGGGCGGGGCCGAGGCCACGGGCGGAACCTATCAAAAAAAACGGCCCGGGAGACCCGGGCCGCCGTCGCAGACGCTGGAGGCAGCGTCAGCTCACTCGATCGTCGCGCGAATCGTCACTCGGTCACGCACTGCACCTCGAGGTAGGTGCCGCTCGGCGGCGAGCCGCCGCCGCGGTTGACCTCGATCTTGAGCTGACCCGGGTCGTTCGTGCACTGCATGGCGTCGACGGAGATCTTCCAGCAGGGCGGCGTGTTGCCGTTCTTGTCGCACGCCTCGATGATGTTCTCCTCGCGGTTGTCGCTGTTCGGGTTGCGAACGTCGGCGACCGAGCACTCGTACTCGCAGCCGTTGCCGGTGGCGCGGTCGCAGGTCGTCGACGGGTCGCGGTCGGCGAGCTGCTTGGTGAGGCACGGGTTGCCGATGGCGAGCTTGAGGAGGTTGGCGATGTTGTTGAGGGCGTCCGACAGGTTCGCGGCGCAGATCGACGTGACCGAGTTGCGGTTGGCGAAGGCGCGCGCCCAGCCGACCAGGCGGAAGGACGGCACCGCGCCGTCGTTCGGGTCGTTCGGATCGACGACGAAGCACGACTTCTCGAGCTCGGGGTTCTGCGGCGTCATCGGGTCGGGACCGACGATCGCCTCGCGGGTGTCCTCGTCGGTCACGCCGACGATGCTGGCGGCGATGACCAGCGTCGGGTCCTCCTTCAGGCCCTTGAGGAAGTCGATGTACTTGTCGATCTCGTACATGTACTGCGAGTTCTCGCGCGGCTTGCAGCCGCTCTTCGTGCCGAACGCGCGCGGGTTCGGATCGTTGTCGCACTCGATGCCGAACTCGAAGCAGCGGAACGACGTGCGCGGGCCGAGCGGCGAGTTGAGGCCGGCGGTGGGATCGCCGAACATCGCGCCCATCTCTGTCGAGCAGTCGTCCTCGTCGGCGATGACGATCACGCCGAGGTAGGCGCCGGCGCGGTAGAAGCCCGGGTTCTTGCCGGGCTGCAGCGCGCGGTACATCGACTCGAGGTGCATCTCGAAGCCGCAGCCGCCGGTGCCGAGCTGGGCCATGCACGAGAAGAGCTGGCCGAGGTCGCCGGTGTAGTTCTTGACGCGGTTGCCGGTGGCGTCCGCGACGTCGGAGATGAACTGGCCGGTGAGGCCGGTGCAGCCCGCCTTGACCAGCAGGTTGCCGTCGTCGCCCTGGCCGGCGCAGCCGGGCACGCTGGCCTGGCCCGCGGCGCCGACGTTCGACGACACGATGCCGATGTGGATGTTCGGCAGGCCGCCTTCGATCTGCTGGAGGACGCTGATGAAGGTGGGGAAGTTCGCGGCCAGCGAGGCCTGCTCGCCGGCCATCGACCCGGAGTTGTCGATGACGAAGAGGAGGTCGAGATCCCGGTTCAGGGTGACCGGGATCAGCTTCTTGTCGACGTTGTCCTGGATCGGGTTGACCTCGGTGACGTCACGGTCCGGACAGGCGGAGAGAACGGCACAGGCGAGGAGTCCAGCGGAAGCGAGCAACAGACGGCGCATGAGGCCTCCAGGGGCAGTCGCGGCCCTGTGGTGCAAAGCGGTGGCCATCCTAGATCGAGAGCGGTGTCGGGCGCTTGGATTTCGCGCACCGATCTTCGGGTGGCAACTCAGTTGGCAGAAGCGGACCTGGGTGTCAAGGCAGTTGCGGTCGGCGCACGGACGGCGTGCGAACAGGCGAGTGAGTGGCGCCGCTCCGTCGATACCGTCACGGACCGCCCGCGGGGACGGCCCTGGCGGCTCACGGGTCGCGGCGGGGCAGCGTGGGCCCGATCATGGCGCCGCCGCAACGGCGCGTGCTAGCTTTGTGGCCACTTGTCCGCGCTCGTGATCCCGCCGCGCCCGGCGGGCGACGACCGCGTCGTCCAGCTTGCCCGCCGGGTCCTCATCGTGGAGCCCTCCGACTCCGCGAGGCGAGCGATCCACCTCGCGTTCGCGCAGATCGGCGTCGAGGTCCGGTCGACCGGCCCCGAGACCGTGCCCGGGGACGGCGGACCCTGGCACCTGGTCGTCTCGCCCCCGGCCCTGGTGCCCGACCTGGTGGCGCGCGACCTCGGCCCGGTCTGGGCCTTCGCCCCTGGCGACCCGACCGCCGGCCTCGCCGCCGTCGAGCGCGGCGCCGCCGACTGCCTGCTCGACCTCGACCGCGCCTCGATCGCGCTCGCGCTCCACCGCGCCGCCCGGCCGGCCCTGACCCCGGCGCGCCGCGCCGTCGCCGGCGCCACCGCCCGGCTGCTCGGCGGCTCGGCCGCGATGCTCGAGCTGCGCGCGACGATCGAGCGGATCGCGCCGCACCGGTCCACCGTCCTCATCTCCGGCGAGAGCGGCACCGGCAAGGAGCTCGTCGCCCGCGCGCTCCACGACGCCTCGGGCCGGCGCGGCCGCTTCGTCGCCGTCAACTGCGCCGCGATCCCCGGCCCGCTGCTCGAGAGCGAGCTGTTCGGCCACAAGAAGGGCGCCTTCACCGACGCCGCGCGCGACAAGCCGGGGCTGTTCGAGGACGCCGACGGCGGCACCCTCTTCCTCGACGAGATCGGCGAGCTGCCGGTCGGTCTGCAGGTGAAGCTCCTCCGCGTCCTCCAGGAGTCGGAGGTGCGGCGGATCGGCGAGAGCCACGGCACCGCCGTCGACGTCCGGGTCGTCGCGGCGACCCTGCGCGACCTCGCGGCCCTGACCCGCAGCGGCCGCTTCCGCGAGGACCTCTTCTACCGGCTGAACGTCCTGCCGATCGCGATCCCGCCCTTGCGCGACCGGCCCGACGACGTCCCGGCGCTGGCGGCCAGCTTCGCCGAGCGCCACCGCGCCCGCCACGGCGTCGACGTCGACCTCGCCCCCGACGCGGTCGCCTGGCTGCGCCGCCGGCCGTGGCCCGGCAACGTCCGCGAGCTGGAGAACACCGTCGAGCGCGCGCTCGTCCTCGCCGAGCAGCCGGTCGTCGATCGCGGCTTCCTCGAGCAGCTCCTGGCCGGCGGCCCCGGCGCCGAAGCCGCCGACGGCGAGGTCGACCTGTCGATCAAGAAGGCGACCCGCGCGCTCGAGATCGACCTCATCCGGCGCGCGCTCGAGGTCACCGGCGGCAACCGCACCGGGGCCGCGCGCCTGCTCGAGATCAGCCACCGCGCGCTGCTCTACAAGATCAAGGAGTACGGCATCGGCCGTAACTAGGCGTTCGTAAATTCGCTTTCGGCCGCGCGCCGTGGTTCGATCGACAAAAGTTTGCGTCGCTGTCAGACCTGGACCTACCATGTAGGACAGAGTGGTTTCGAGTAGGCACATCTCACCCCGTCACTCGCGCAGGAGCTCATGGCCAAGAACTGCATAGGCCTCGACATCGGCTCGAGCAGCATCAAGGCCGTCCAGCTCAAGAAGTCCGGCAAGGGCTACTCGCTGGCGGCGTTCGGGATGCAGCCGCTCCTGCCGCAGACGATCGTCGACGGCGCGATCATGGATCAGGCGGCGGTCGTGGAGGCGATCCGCGCGCTGTGGAGCCGCATGCGCATCCGCCAGAAGGAGGTCGCGATCGCGATCGCCGGCCACTCGGTGATCATCAAGAAGATCGCCGTGCCGCAGATGCGCGCCGACGACCTCGCCTCCCAGATCCACCAGGAGGCGGAGCACCACATCCCGTTCGCCAAGGACGACGTCGAGCTCGACTACCACATCCTCAACGAGCAGAACGCGATGGGGCAGACCGAGCTGCTGCTCGTCGCCGCCAAGCGGGAGACGGTCGCCGACTACGTGCAGGTCGTCCGCGACGCGTCGCTCAACCCGCAGGTCGTCGACGTCGCGGCGTTCGCCAGCCAGAACGGCTTCGAGCTGAACTACGCGCTCGACCCGCGCGAGACCGCGGTCGTGATCACGGTCGGCGCGGCGATCTCGAACATCAACATCGTCCGCTCCGGCCAGAGCCTGTTCACCCGCGACGTCACCATCGGCGGCAACGCGTTCACCGAGGAGATCCAGAAGCAGCTCGGGGTCGCCGCCGACGAGGCCGAGGCCTACAAGGTCGGCGGCGCCTACGACGAGAACGGCGTGGTGCCGCAGGAGGTCGAGCGGATCATCGAGGGCGTCGCCGAGGTGATCGCCGGCGAGTTCCAGCGCTCGCTCGACTTCTTCATGGCCACCAGCGTCGACGCGAACATCACCCGGGTCTGCCTCGCCGGCGGCACCGCCAAGGTGGCGTCGCTCCACCGCGCGATCGAGCGGCGCTCGCGGCTCACCGTCGAGGTCATCGACGCGTGGAAGCAGGTCGAGATCGGCGGCGGCCTCGACCGGGGCTACCTGGCCGCCCACGCGCCCGAGGCCCTCGTCGGCGTCGGGCTGGCCCTCCGGTCGGGCGCGGAGAAGTGAGGCGCCGATGATCAGGATCAACCTACTGCCCCACCGCAAGGCCAAGCGGGCCGCCGAGCCCGGCCGCGCCGATCTCGGCATCGGGGTCGCCGCCCTGGCCGCCGCCGCCGCGCTGGTCTTCTTCGTCTTCCACGAGCCGGCGGTGGCCGACCGTGACCGCGCGCACCGCGACCTCGAGGAGGAGCAGCGGAGCAACGACCGCCTGCGCCAGGAGACCAAGGACCTGCCGGAGCTCCGCGCCGTCGTCGAGGCGCAGGACCGTCGCGAGAGCGCGATCCGGCAGCTCCTCGGCACCGTGGTCGTGCCCGACAACCTGATGCACGAGCTGGGCGAGATCCTGACGCCCGGCCACATGCCGACGATGACGCGCGAGATGCAGGCCCGCATCAGCGACGGGCCGCAGGGCGATCCCAACCGCCGCTTCGCGCTCGACTGGGATCCGAAGCACGTCTGGCTGACCGCGTTCACGCTCAAGGGCGACGACTTCACGCTCGAGGGCGGCGCCCAGTCGGAGGCCGACGTGCCCCAGCTCGCCAAGCGCATGCAGGCGTCGGTCTACTTCGATCAGGTCACGTCGCCGACCAGCCTCCGCGTCGACGACAAGACGACCGGCATCAGCTACTACAAGTTCACCATCACCGGAAAGGTGGTGTTCTGATGGCGGGCTTCGTCTCCGACTTCGCGCGGCGGCCGCGCGGGTTCAAGGTCGCCACCTTCGCCGGCATCGGCGCCGTGCTCGGGCTCGCCTACTGGCAGCTCGCGTACCAGCCGGTCAAGGACCAGACCAGGAAGTACCAGCAGCAGCTCGACGCCGAGCGCAGCGACCAGCGGCAGCTCAAGAAGGACAAGCGCGAGCGGCTCGACCTGGTCACCAAGCGCGACGGCCTCGCGCCCCGGCTCGAGCGCGATCAGAAGGCGCTGCCGACCGAGGCGGAGATGCCGGCCTTCTTCGACATGCTGTCGCGCAAGATCTCCGAGGCGGGGGTCGAGGCGATGAAGCGGGAGACGAAGAAGGAGATCACGATCGATCCGAACGCGGGCCTGACGCCGGCCAAGCCGGCCAACGCGGCGGAGGCGAAGGCGCAGGCGGCGGCCGCGGCCGCGGCGGCGTCGGCGCCGAAGACGGTGTTCCTGAAGGTCCCGGTCGAGATCGAGATCAGCGGCACGTTCTACCAGCTCAAGCGGTTCTTCTCGTCGCTGCGGCCGCACACCGCCGACGACGGCACCGCCGCGGGCGCGGACAAGGACCGGCTGGTGACGATCGAGAACCTCGCGCTGGTCGACCCGCGGGTGAGGAACAGCGACCTCATCCTGACGGCGCGGTTCACCGCGTCGACGTTCCGCGCCGTGACCGA
>DASZXE010000783.1:0-3187 GCA_035546475.1 Kofleriaceae bacterium | reverse complement strand
GCAGCACCTCGACCTGGCGTTCCAGGCGGGCGATGCGCTCGTCGTCGGTGCTCACCCATACTTTAGATCACACCCGATCCGCGAAGTCGATCCCCCGCGCGGCGGCGGGGAGATCCGGACTCCATCCCGTGAACGGGTACTGTGGCGGAGCCTAGCCACAGGGCGTAGTTCCCATCCTGCCCTGCTTCAGCGGCGGCGCGCCTTTGCGCGCTTGGGCGGCGTGAACGGGATGATCTGCGCGAGGACGTGGATCTCGGCCTCGTAGTGCGCGGCAAGCAGAGTCCACGCCTCGTCGAAGCGCTCGCTCTGCGCCCAGCCGCGGGCCGTGAGGATCGGCTGCGCGCCGTGGCGCCAGCGCATGCCGCTGAGCTTGAGCCGCTGCGCGATGAGCGTCTTGCAGGCGGCCTCGGCCATGCCGGAGCCGATCGGCAGGCCCGCATCGCAGTCGACGAGCGTCAGCCGGCCGCGGGATCGGCGGGCGCAGAATTCGTCGCGCATGAACTGCGCTCGCGCCACGGCGAGGACTCCCCGCCGTATGCTCGAACCCGATGGGCGAGCCGCGCTACCGCGTCGAGAACGGCGAGGCGATCGTCGACGTGCGGGTGGCGAGCGTCGAGCAGCTCTTCGACAACCGCGATCCGGCGCCGTTCCGGCGGCGCGACCTCGACCCCGCGCTGATCGAGTACCTGGTCGCGGCCGCCCACGACGTGGTCGGCACCGGCAAGATCCGGCTCCGGTGCTGGGTCGAGCGGCCGTGCGATCCACCCGAGGTCGAGAACGGCGTGCGCTCGCACTTCGAGTACGAGCTCGACCGCGGCGAGCGCAGGCGGCGCGAGCAGGTGCGGGTCGGCTGGGTCGGCCTCGCCCTCGCCGCGGTGGTGGTGGTCGCGCTGATCGGCACGTCACAGCTCGTCGCTCGCGTGGTCGGCGGAGCCCTCGGCGCCGGGCTGAGCGAGGCGCTGGTGATCTCGGGGTGGGTCGTGATGTGGCGGCCGGTCGAGCTGCTCATCCACGACGGGATCCCGTGGCGTCGCGAACGGCGCGCGCTGCGCATGCTGCGCGACGCGGCCGTCGACATCCACGTCGGCGGCCGGTGACGGCGCGCCCCGTCCGCGGATCGGCTACCAGCCCTCGACCATCACCGTCTCGGCGAGGTCGAGATCCGGGACGCGCTGCTCCGCCGCGATCGGCTCGCGCGCGACCGCGAGCGGGCCGAGGCACCGCGCAGTGGCTGCGACGGCGACGGGCGCGGGTGCACCGACTGCGGAGGCCGCAGCGGATCGGGCAATCCACGCGACGGGATGGGGCGGGCACGGCCGATGCAGCCCTCGGACGTGGTCAGCACCGAGGAGCACCCGATGCGGAGATACCTCGCAGCAGCCTCGCTCGTCCTCGCGATCCCGGCCTGCGCCGGTGACCAGGCGACCCCCGACCTCGGAGAGACCGCCGAACGACTCGACTGGCGGACCGAGATCACCAGCGCGGTCACCGACCTCGCGGCGCCGATCCCGCAGGTGACGATCGTCGGAGACGGCTTCGGTTCCTACCCGCACGTCTACATGAGCGATCGGACGGGATCGTGGAACGAGCTCGTCCTTCTCTCGAGGAATGACAGCCGGATCGTCGCGCGCCTGGCGTCGGTCGCAGCCGGCCACTACCGGCTGGTGGTCGGGGTGAGCCTGCTCCGCTTCGATGCGCTCGACGTGACCGTCGGCGCGGTGGGACCCGCGGGACCGCCGGGCGCCGCGGGACCGGCCGGCGCGACCGGAGCCGCAGGACCACCTGGCGTCGCTGGCCCGGCAGGCCCGGCGGGCCCGGCGGGACCGCAGGGCGCGACCGGCGAGACCGGCGCCGCGGGGCCGACGGGACTGGTGGGGCCGATCGGTCCGATCGGTCCGGCAGGCCTCGAGGGACCAGCGGGCGCGGTCGGAGCCCCGGGGCCGACCGGCGCGACCGGCGCGACCGGCGCGACCGGCCCGGCAGGACCGGCGGGCCCGCCGGGTCCCGCGTACGCGGCGGCGTGGCCGATCACGATCGACGACGGCCAGGTGGCGCTGGACTCCTGCGCGCCGGGCGAGATCCTGAAGATCGGCGCCGGGGGCGCCTGGGCCTGCGCACGCGACGTCGGCGAAGGCGCGCCGGCCGGCACTCTCACCATCCCCGGCTCGGCGTTCCTCGACGACCCGCCGATCGGCGGCGTGTGGCGACGCGGCCCGCACTACGGCTTCCTCCAGCTCGACGATGGCTTCGGCTACGCCGAGCTGTTCGCGCCGGTCGCCCTGCCCGCCGGCGCGATCGTCACCGGGCTCGGCTGCGACTACCGCGACGACGATCCTTACAGTCAGGCCGTCATGCGGGCGGAGCTGTACCGCCGTCCGCTCGGCGAGATCAGCACCAGCTTGATGGCCGATGTCGTCGCGTCGACCGCGTCGGCGACCGGCACCGGCACCACCACGGCGTGGGACGCCACCATCGCCGACGCGTCCATCGATCCCGCCGCCGTCTACGCACTGCGGATCGTCTGGTCGGTGACCGGGGAACCGGTCGACGAGCCGTTGATCGGCTTCTACGGCTGCCGCGTGACCTACGAGCCCGGCGGTTCGCCCGCCGACGCCGGGGTCGACGCGCCGATCGACGCCGGCGTCATCGTGCCGATCGACGCCTCGCCCGACGCCTGACGGCGCCCGGACGCCGGTGAAGGTCACGATGCCGGGCGACGTCGCCGGGCTGCTCGGCTCGGATGGCGCGCTCGGACTGGACGCGATCTCGGAGGAGCCGTAGCCTGTCGACGGTGCGTCGCCTCGGTCTCGCAGTTCTGATCGTGGGCGGCTTGCTCCACGCCTCGGCGGTCGCGCAACCGGCGCCGGTTCCGCCGGGGCCACCGGCGACGCCGACGGCGGACAGCACGTCGCCCCCCGTGACGACACCACCGGCGACGCCGCCACCGGTCGCGCCGCCGCCCGCCGAGCCCGCGCTCGATACGGCGGCTGCGACGCCTGCGACAGCGGCAGTGCCGGCGGTCGATACGCGACCGATCAAGGTGTCGGTCGTGTGCGAGGCGACGGGGCGCACGAAGGTGTGCCCGTCCTTCGTGAATGGCTTCATCGACGCGAACAAGGTGCTGCTGCTGTCACCGCGCGCCGGGGCCGATGTCGTGCTGTACGTGACGGCCACGCAGGTCGCGCTC
>DASZXE010000782.1:0-12565 GCA_035546475.1 Kofleriaceae bacterium | reverse complement strand
CGCGAACCGCAGGCCGCCCGGCAGCGCGTCGAACATCGGGTGGACGTCGACGATGTCGACGTCGATCACGATCGGCCCGCCGGCGCGCGCGTACCAGTCGCCGCGCGGCGTCGCGATCCAGATCCGCCGGCGCTCGCCCTTCACCGCGCCAACCAGCGCGGCGGCGAGGTCGGGCTGGAGCTCGTCCATCCGCTCGCGGAGGTCGCCCTCGGCCTCGAGGGTCTCGCCGTGCGGCCCCCAGGCGGTGCGGCGCAGCGTGACGTCGTCGGTGGCGGCCAGCGCCGGTCCGCCGCCGGCGCCGCCGGGCGCGAGCACGACGTACGAGCTGCCCGGCTTCACCCGCCTCGCGCCGCGCGGCGGCGCCGCCAGGTCGGGCGGGGCCGTCACGTGCGGCCGCAGCTCGACGAGCGTCAGCTCCACCGCGACCGTGTGCCCGTTCGCGAGCGACGGCGGCAGCCAGACCAGCCGCCGCTCGTCGAGGACCATCTCCTCGAGCGCCTCCGCCAGCCCGGGGTAGCGCGCGTCGCGCACGAAGAAGGTCATCGGCAGCGGATCGCGGATCAGGTCGCCGTCGATCATGCCGACGCCCCAGACGACCATGACCTCGTCGAGCGGCGTCGGGTGGGCCGTGCCCTTGCCCGCGCGCAGCACGAGCGACGCCAGGCCCGACGAGGCGTGGCTGGCGGCGGCGCTCACCGGGAGGGCCGGCCGGTCGGGGACGGTGGCGCCGTACAGGATCGCCAGCTCGACGTCGTAGACGTGGTAGCCGGTGCCGGTCGCCTTCCAGAAGCGGCGCAGCTCGCCCTCGACCATCAGGGGGATGCCGGCGCGCACCTCGGGCCAGTTGCCGCCTCGCGCGGCCAGCGGCACCGCGAGCTGGCTGAACGTGCTGTCGATCAGGTGGCCGTCCGACGACCACTCGGTCTCGTTGCAGGCGATCCAGTCGTCGGGCCGCGGGTGCACGCTGCCGTGGCCGGCGATCACGACGCGCGACCAGAGGCCGGGCTCGACTTCGTCGGCGTCGGGCGGAGGCGCCGCGACGTCCGCCGGCGGATCCATCACCGACGGCGACGCGGCGGCGGCGCGCGGGCACGCGGCGAGCACGGCCGCGAGCACGGCCGCGAGCACGGCGGTCACCGCGAGCGCGGGCGCCGCCGCGACGGGCTGCGCGGCCGGCGACCTGCGCCCGATCCTCATGGCCTCGAGCCAACGCGCCACGCGGCCCGATCATTCCGGCGACCGCGGGCCGCGATCTCAGGCGGCGGGCAGGCGGACGACGACGCGCGCCCCGCCGCCGGGCCGGTTGGCGGCCTCGACGGTGCCGCCGTGCTGCTCGACGATGCGCCGCACGATCGCGAGGCCGAGCCCGGTGCCGCCGGCCCGCCGGCTGAAGAACGGCTCGAAGATCCGCGCGAGGTCCTCGGCGCGGAAGCCGGGGCCGCGGTCGAGCACCTCGACGCGGACCAGCGCGCGCTCGCCATCCTGCTCGCACGCGCCCTCGAGGCGCACCGCCGCGCCGGCCGGCGAGAAGGCGAGCGCGTTCTGCAGCAGGTTGCGGAAGACCTGCACGAGCCGCAGCGCGTCCATCGACACCAGCGGCAGGCCGGCCGGCACCGCGACGTCGATCGTCGAGCCGGCGGCGGCGGCCTGCTCGGCGCAGTCGGCGAGCGCGTGGCGCAGCGGCAGGTCGAGGCTGGCGACGCTGCGCTCCTCGCCGCCGGCCGCCTTGCCGTAGTCGAGCAGCCCGACCATCAGCGCCTTCATCTGCCCGACCTGGCCGCGCAGCGTGCGCTCGAGCTGCTCGAGGCGCGGGTGGCCGGCGAGGTGCGGGCCGAACGCGTCGAGCGCCGCGGTGATGCCGAACAGCGGGTTGCGCAGCTCGTGGGCGAGGCCGCCGACGAGCTGGCCGAGCGCGCTCATGGTGGCGCCGCGGTGGAGCTGGGCGCGCAGCGCGACCTGCTCGCGGAGGTCCTCGACGAGCAGCACGGCGCCGTCGGGGACGCCGGCGGTGTCGCACAGCGGCGCGCCGAACACCGACACCGGGATGACGTCGCCGGCCCCGCCTCCGTCGACCTCGCCGTCGACGCCGAGCAGCGGCGTGCCGGCGAGCAGCGACGCGAGCAGCGAGTCGCCGCCCGGGCCGTCCTTGCCGCCGCGCCGCCGCAGCCCCGGCGCCGGCCCGCCGATCGCGCGCGCCTCCGACGTGCCGAACATCCGCTCGGCCGCCGGGTTCCACCCCGACACCACCCCGTCGGCCCGCACGCTCACCACCGCGACCGGCGCCGACAGCACCAGCGCGCGCTGCGACGCGAGCGCCTCGCGCAGCTCGGTCTCGACGCGGCGCCGCCGGCGCAGCTCCTCCTTCGTCACGAAGGTGAGCGCCGTGAGGCTGGCGGTCAGCAGCACCTCGTACGGCACCGCGCGCGCGACCCGCCAGTAGCTCTGGACGATGCCGCCCGGGCCGAGCGGCGGCTCGAGCGACGGCGGGATGAACACCGACGTCGCGATGAGCATCGGGATGAGGAGGACGAGGTAGTAGGCGACCACGACCGCGAACCAGCTCAGGCCGAGCGTCAGGTTGCCCGGCTGCCGGCGCTGCAGCGCGCGGTGCGCGTACCAGGCGCACGGCACCGCGACCGCGTGCATGAGGAACGTCGTCTCGAACGACAGCGCGAGCGTCGCCGGCGGCACGACGTTGAGCGCCTCGATCGCGCAGGCGACCAGCGTCAGCCACGGCCGCGCGAGGAAGATGGCGCCGCCGAGCAGCGCCACCTCGGTGAGATCGGTGTGGAAGGCGACCGGCCCCGGCAGCTCGATGCGGACCGACGTGAGCGCGTAGGCGAGCACGCCCCAGGCGATCGCCGTGGCGAGCTCGCGGGCGGTCGAGCCCGGCGGCAACCACCGGCGGTGGGCCGCGGCCGCCGTGTCGCCCGCCAACGCCGCCACGCTGGGCGCGACCATCGTCACGCGCGCGCGAGGGTGATGCCCAGCCGCTTGAGGCGCTGGTAGAGGGTCGACAGCGGGATGTCGAGCGCGCGGGCGCACTCGTCGACGCGGCCGTGCTTCGACTCGAGCACTCGCAACAGGTAGCGCCGCTCGTTCTCCTCGAGCGAGACCAGCTCGATCGGCTCGCTGGTGCCGCGCGCCAGCCGCGGCTCGTCGCCGGCGGTGAGCCGCAGGTCGCGCCCGGTCAGCACCGCCCCGTCGCACAGCAGCGCCGCCCGCTCGAGGACGTTGCGCAGCTCGCGCAGGTTGCCCGGCCACGGGTACGCCTGCAGGGCGGCGATCGCGTCGCCCGACAGCGCGGTGGCGCCGCGCGCGTGGGCCGCCAGGATGTGGGCGGCGAGCGCCGGCACGTCCTCGCGGCGCTCGCGCAGCGGCGGCACCCGCAGCACGAGCGTGTTGATGCGGAAGTAGAGGTCGCCGCGGAAGCGCCGGTCGCGCGCCGCCTGCTCGAGGTCGACGTGGGTGGCGGCGACCAGCCGGACGTCGACGACGAGATCGCGGGTGCCGCCGAGCCGGCGGAACCGCTTCTCCTCGAGGACCTTCAGCAGCTTCGGCTGCACCTGCAGGTCGAGGTCGCCGATCTCGTCGAGGAACAGGGTGCCGCGGTGCGCGAGCTCGAGCAGCCCCGGCTTGGCCGCGTGGGCGCCGGTGAACGCGCCGCGCTCGTGGCCGAACAGGTCGCTCTCGAGCAGGCCGGCGGTCAGGCCCGCGCAGTTGAGGTCGACCAGCGCCTCGGTGCGGCGCGGCCCGTGCGCGTGCAGCCACGCGGCGAGCACGCCCTTGCCGCTGCCGGTCTCGCCCTGGATGAGCACCGGCAGGTCGGCGCCCGCCACCCGCCGCGCGTCCTCGGCGAGCTGGCGCATCGCCGGGCTGGTGCCGAGGAACGGATCGATCGCGTCGCGCGACGTGCGCGAGCGGTCGGCGGCCTCGCGGCGCTGCGTGCGGCGGCCGTCGCTCGCCCGCTGCACGACCTCGAGCAGCGCCGGCAGGTCGATCGGCTTGGTGAGGAACTGCTCGGCGCCGGCCTGGATCGCGCGGACCGCCAGCTCGATCGAGCCATGGCCGGTCAGGACGATGACCGGCGCCCGGCAGCCGCTCTCCTGGACCTTCGCCAGCAGGTCGAGCGCGGTGCCGTCGGGCAGGAGGTAGTCGGCGACGATCACGTCCCACGGCTCGCTGTCGAGCGCGCGCACCGCGCCGGCCAGGTTCGACACCGGCTCGGCGGCGAAGCCGCGGTCGTCGAGGTACATCGCGACCGACAGCCGCACCGCCTCGTTGTCGTCGAGGACGAGCACGCGCGCGGGGTTCATCGGCGCACGGCCCCGGCCGTCGTCGTCGTGCGAGGGAGCTGACATCGGAGCCACCGCGAACCGCCGCACGCGCCCTTTGCAAGCACGCGGCCACGCCGCGCGAGCCGCACCGCGGTGGCGCCCTCTCGTCGAGCTTCGGTCGCAGGAGCCGGTCCGTCGCGCCGCCCGCCCGCCGCCGTTTCTGGAAGGTCAGAACGCCCGACTCTGGATTCCTGGAACGCCATGACCCTCCCGGGATGAAGACCCGCCCATCTACGCGGAGCGCCGCGCCCACATCTGCGGGCGCGGAAGTTGCTGTGCGTGACTTTACCTCAGCCCTGTCTCGTATGGGGCATTACCAACTCCCAGGGGGGATTTTCATGTCGATCGTACGCATCGCCGTCTCAACCTTCACCCTCGCCGCCGCCGGCTTGCTGCTCGCGGCGGCCGGCTGCGCCGAGGACAACGGCCGGCCGCTCGGCTCGAGCGCCGAGGACCTCACCGCGACGCTCACCTTCCAGAGCGGCACCAACGGGAGCGTCGACGACACGTTCATCAGCTCGTCCGACATGCGGACGAACTTCGGCAGCGAGAAGAAGGTCCGCATCAGCGCGCAGAACGAGGGGCTCCTCCGCTTCGACCTGTCGTCGATCCCCGCCAACGCGGTCATCAACAAGGCGGAGCTCACGCTCTACGTCAACGGCGGCGAGGACGAGCGCGACGACGACTGCCGCGACGGCGATCACGAGGGCTACGCCATCGCGCCGCTCAAGCTGCACCGGGTGACGGCGGCGTGGGCGGAGAACACGGTCACCTACAGGAGCTTCGGCCAGGCGTTCGACTCGTCGGTCGCGGCGACGATGGTCCTGACCAGCCGCCACACCTACAAGACGCTCGACCTGAAGCCGCTCGTGCAGAGCTGGGTCAACGGCTCGAAGCCGAACTACGGCGTCGCCATCACGACCGCCGGCCGCGCCCACACGCTGATCGTGTCGAGCGAGCAGAACCCGGTGAGCCAGCGCCCGGCGCTGAAGATCACCTACACGACGCCGGACGATCACTGCAGCCCGAACCAGTGCGAGCACGGCTCGACCTGCGTGAACAACGCGAACGGCTACACCTGTCAGTGCGCGCCCGGCTACGCCGGCCACGACTGTCAGGTCGACATCAACGAGTGCGCCGGCAACCCGTGTCGACACGGCGGCCAGTGCACCGACCAGGTCAACGGCTACACCTGCACCTGCACCGACGGCTGGGGCGGCGCCAACTGCGAGACCGACATCGACGAGTGCGAGGCCGATCCGTGCCAGAACGGCGGCGTCTGCACCGAGGTCGAGCAGCAGGCGTGCGGCGGGCACGGCCCGCGCCACCGCGGCCACACGTCGGCGATGCACCACGGCCACCACGGCCACCACGGCGACGACGGCGACGACGGTGACGACGACGACGACGACGGCCCGGCGTACACCTGCACCTGCCCGCCCGGCTTCACCGGCGCGAACTGCGAGGTGAACATCGACGACTGCACCGGCAACCCGTGCGGCGCCAACGGCACCTGCCAGGACGGCGCCAACGGCTACACCTGCGCGTGCGCCACCGGCTACACCGGCGACCACTGCGAGACGAACGTCGACGACTGCGCGGGCAACGCCTGCATGAACGGCGCGACCTGCGTCGACGGCGTCGGCGGCTACACCTGCGCGTGCACGCCCGGCTTCGCCGGCGACCACTGCGACCAGAACGTCGACGACTGCACCCCGACGTCGTGCCTCAACGGCGGCACCTGCGTCGACGGCGTGAACAGCTACGCGTGTACCTGCCCGGCCGGCTTCACCGGCACGAACTGCGAGATCGACGTCGACGAGTGCGCCGGCGACCCGTGCCAGAACGGCGGCCAGTGCATCGACGGCGCCAACAGCTACACGTGCGCGTGCGCGGCCGGCTTCACCGGCGCGAACTGCGAGACCAACGTGGACGAGTGCGAGGGCAACCCGTGCCAGAACGGCGGCACCTGCACCGACGGCGTCAACAGCTACACCTGCTCCTGCCCGAGCGGCTGGACCGGCACCATCTGCGCCGACGACGTCGACGAGTGCGCGCAGAACGCCAACCTCTGCGGCCGCGGCACCTGCAGCAACCACGACGCCGGCTATGGCTGCACCTGCAACCCGGGCTGGACGGGCGACAACTGCGACGTCCCCCCCGCGCCCGCGTGCGGCGACGGCCACGTCGACGCCGGCGAGCAGTGCGACGACGGCAACACGCAGAGCGGCGACGGCTGCTCGGCGACGTGCTCGATCGAGTGCCCGACCGCGTCGGCGCCGTCGCACCTGTGGACGTTCAACGACGGCACGGCCGGCGACAGCCTCGGCGGCGCCCCTGGCCTGCTGTTCGGCGGCGCCTCGATCGCGAACGGCGCCCTGGTGCTGGACAACAGCGCGACCGCGCCGAACCAGCACGATGCCGGCGAGTACATGCAGGCGGCGCTCCCCGACGCCGTCTCGACCCGGACGCTGGTCGCGTGGACGACGCTCGCCAACCTGACCCAGCACGGCGGCAGCCCGCTGACGATCGAGGACGAGACGATCGACGCGACGGGCTCCAACCACTTCGACGCGATCGACTTCGGGGAGCAGCTCGCCGGCCAGTGGATGGCCGGCAGCAACAACTTCGACCGCACGTTCGTCGGCGACAACGGCGGCGCGCCGGAGACGTCGACGGCCAAGGTGATGATCGCGATCGTCTACGGCGCCGACAACAGCATCACGATCTACCGCGACGGCGTGCCTTACGCGCCCGCCTACACGAAGGGCGTGCTGAGCAGCTACGTCGGCGGCGCGTCCGACGCGATCCTCGGCCTCCGCCACTCGGCGTGCCACAACAACTGCTGGCTGAGCGGCAGCATCGACGAGGCGCGCATCTATCCGACCGCGCTCACCGCGTGCCAGATCCAGGCGCTGCAGCCGGTGCCGACGCCCCCGTGCCCGTTCGGCGGCTCGCCGTTCGACAACCACTGCTACGTCGTCCGGTCCGGCGATCTCGGCACCGACGGCTCCGAGATCGCGTGCCAGGCGTACCCGGGCGGCCACCTGGCCAGCATCCACAGCCTCGCCGAGAACGACTTCGTGGGCGACCTGATCGATCCAGCCGGCCAGGGCCTCATCACCGGCCGGATCGGCGGCATCGCGCCGGGCACCAGCTTCTGCAGCGGCCCGCTCGCCACCTACGCCTGGACCGACGGCTCGACGTGGGACTACCAGAACTGGCGGCTCACCACCGGCGAGCCGAGCTGCGGTGACCCCGCCCCCGGCGGCATCCAGCTCTTCCCGGACAACGCGGTGAACCGCGCGGGCGAGTTCGGCTTCAGCTACGTCGGCTGGAACGACATCCCGCCGACCGGGGTGCTCGCGAACTACGTCTGCGAGTACCCGAAGTTCTAGCCCAGGACCTGGGCGGGGGCGGCGGGCAGGCGGACGACGAGGCGGGCGCTGCCATCCGGGCGGTGGCCCGCCTCGTCGCGGCCGCGTGAGGGTCGGCGCGGCGGACGGTGACGAGGCCTCGCCCTCGGCGCCGCGAAATTCCGCTCGGCGCGGTTCGGGCCATGGTATCCGTCAGGGCCGATGTCGTCCGTCCTCCTCCTGGGCGCCGGGTTCGGCAACCGCCTGCGGCCGCTGACCGACGATCGCCCGAAGTGCGTGGTCGAGGTCGCCGGCGCGCCGCTCGCGGTGCGGATGCTGCGGCAGTTCGCCGAGCGCGGCGTGCGGCGGGCGACCGTCGTCGTCGGCCACTTCGCCGACCGCGCGCGAGAGATCATCGGCCCCGCGGTCGGGCCGCTCGAGGTCTCGTTCGTCGAGAACGTCGACTTCGCGACGACCAACACGATGTACTCGACGTTGCTCGGGATGGCGGCGCTGGCCGACGGCGGCTTCCTCGTCGAGGGCGACATCGTCGCGTCGGAGGCGGCGATCGACCGGCTGGTCGGCGCCGACCCGGCGCGCGCGCACTGGGCCGCCGATCCGTGGACGCCGGCGCACACCGGCAGCCGCCTGCACGCCGGCGGCGCCGGTGGCCGCACCGGTGGCCACACCGGCGGCCGCATCGTCCGCCAGGAGATCTGGCGCGGGAAGACCGAGGGCCCGGTGGACGGGCTGTGGAAGTCGGCCGGCATGCTGCGGCTCGACGCGCGCAGCGCCCGCGTGCTCGGCGTGCTGCTCGAGCGCGAGGCCGCCGCCGGCAACCGCAACGTCTACTACGACGACATCATCGGCAAGCACCTCGACGCGCTGGCGATCGACATCCTCGATCTGTCGGGCGCGCCGTGGGTCGAGATCGACGACCACGCGGACATGGCGCAGGCACGCGAGCTCTTCGAGAGAGGCGAGTCATGAAGCACGTGATCCTCTGTCTGGATGGCATGGCCGACTTCCCGCACCCGGCGCTCGGCGGGCGCACGACGATGGAGGCCGCGCGCACGCCGAACCTGGACCGGCTCGCCGCCCGCGGCGCGATCGGCCGCGCGCAGACGTCGTACCCGGACCTGCCGTGCGGCAGCCCGGTCGCGAACCTCGCGATCCTCGGCTACGACCCGCACCGCTACCACCCGAACGGCCGGTCGTCGTTCGAGGCGCTCGCCGCCGGCACCCGGCTGCGGCCCGGCGACATCTCGTTCCGCTGCAACCTGGTCACCATCTCGCCGGACGGGCGCATCGCCGACTTCACCGCCGGCCAGATCGACACCGATCTCGCGGCCGAGCTGGTGTGGGACTACGAGATCGGCGACGCGAAGCTGGAGCTGTACGTCGGGCAGCAGTACCGCCACTGCCTGATCGTGCGCGATGCGCACGTGCCGCCCGAGGAGCTGGTGCTGGCCGCGCCGCACTGCCACCAGCAGCAGTTGATGGAGCCGCTGCTGCCGCGCGGCACCACGCCGCGGGCGTCGATGCTCGCCCACAAGCTGCGCCGCTTCATGCTCGAGTCGCGCGACTACATCGCCGGCTTCAACGCGCGGCGGCCGACCAAGGCGACGATGTTCTGGCTGTGGAGCGCGTCGTCGAGCCCGCTCATGCCGGCGTTCGAGTCGACCTTCGGCAAGCGCGCCGCGCTGGTGTGCGGCCTCGACTTCCTGAAGGGGATCGCGATCGCCGCCGGCATCGAGACCAAGAACATCGTCGGCACCACCGGGTACATCGACACGAACCTGCGCGCGAAGATGCGGTTCACCGTCAACTACCTGCGCAACTACGACTTCGTCTACATCCACGTCAACTCGCTCGACGAGGCCGCGCACAACCGCGACCCGCTGCTCAAGACGCAGATGCTCGAGCAGGTCGACACCGAGATCATCGGGCCGCTCACGCAGTACCTCGAGCGCAACCACGCCGACGACTGGCGGGTGATGGTGCTGCCCGATCACTACACGCTGTCGATCGACGGGACGCACCACCCGCGGCCGGTGCCGGTGCTGCTGGCCGGCCACGGCGTCACCCCGACCGGCGACGCGCGCTGCTCGGAGGCGATCGCCGAGGGCCGCCCGGTCGTGATCGGCCAGCACCTGATGGAGCCGTTCCTGTCGGACCCGCACATCACCTGGGACGACGCGTTCGCCGCGCGCGCGAACCGCGGCGAGGCGGCGCTCGACCGCGAGCTCGAGGTCGACTTCGAGCAGGCGGCCGGCGCGAAGATGCGCGGCTAGGCCGGGGCGAACCGATGAAGCCGTTCACCGATCGGCCCGACGACCTCGTCGTCGGCGTGCTGGGCGGCATGGGCCCGCTCGCGACCGTCGACTTCTTCGCGGCGCTGGTCCGCCTGACGCCGGCCGACAAGGACTGGAACCACCTCCACATCGTCGTCGACAACAACCCGCGGCTGCCGAGCCGCACGCGGGCGATCCTGTTCGACGAGGCGTCGCCGGCCCCGTGGCTCGTCGAGGGCGCGCGGCGGCTCGAGGCCGCCGGCGCCCAGCTCATCGTGGTGCCGTGCAACAGCGCCGCCTACTTCCTCGACGACGCGCGCGCCGCGGTGAAGGCCGACATCCTCGATCCGGTGGTCGCGACCAGCCACGCGCTCCGCGCCGACCCGCGCCGGCCGCGGCGGCCGCTCGTCCTCGGCGGCATGGTCACCCACCGCGCGCAGCTCTACGGCAAGGTGCTCGCCCCCGACGGCATCGAGGTCGTCCGGCCGACGGACAGCGAGCAGGACCAGGTCGCCGCCGCGATCGAGGCGCTCAAGGCCGGCGACACCGGCGACGAGCTGGTGGGCCGGGTCGCCGCGCTGGTGCGGGCCGGCGTCGCGCGCGGCGCCGACAGCGCGATCCTCGGCTGCACCGAGTTCGGCCTCATCGCCGACCGGCTCGCCGCGGTGGTGCCGACGTTCAACTCGAACGAGCTGCTGGCGCGGCGGACGCTGGCGCTGGCCCGCAGAGATACCAGTAGTTGTTGAGCCGCCACGTGCGCGGCGCGACCAGCCTGATCAGGTGGTACGCCGGCAGCAGCGTCACGACGCGCAGGCGATGGACCCACCGCGCCGCCCGCTCGGCGCCGGCCCGGCTGCGCGCGAGCCGGCCGAACGTGACGCGGTCGAGGAAGCGCAGCCAGGTCTCGGTCAGGTCGGCCAGCTTGTAGTGGCGGTTCGCCTGCCACCGCCGCACGGCGAGCCCGTGCTGCTCGGCCATCGCCCGGTAGCTCTCCGGCGTGCGGTAGATGGCGTAGTACGGCGGGCGCGGCGCGCCGGGAGCGGCGAACAGCCCGGGCGCGAGCGGCTGGTCGCGGTACCAGGTGGCCGGCGACGTCGACTCGCGCAGGATCAGGAGGCCGCCGGGCCGCAGCATCGTGGCCAGCCGCGCGACCGTCTCCGCGACGACGCGATCGTCCAGGTACATGAGCACGCCGCCGACGAAGACGACGTCGTAGCGCGCGTCGGCCGGCAGGTCGGTGACGCACTGGACGGCGACGGTGGCGTTGGCGAGGCCGAGCCGCTCGACGCGGGCCCGCGCCGAGGCGACCATCTCCGACGACAGGTCGATGCCGTGCACGTGGTCGAAGCGGCGGGCGAGCCGCTCGAGCCAGACGCCGACGCCGCAGCCGACGTCGAGGCAGGCGCCGCCGGTGACGCCGCGCTCGTCGAGCCAGCGGCGGACGTCGTGCCACTCGCCCTCGAGCCGGTTGGCGGCGAGCGCCGCCGGCCACTCGTCCTGCAGGTAGCCGGTCTGCTGCTCCTCGTCGGCGGCGCGGCGCGTCTGGTTCCAGAAGTGGGCGACGTGCCGGGTGTCGAGGAAGTCTTCTCTCACCGCGCGGCCTCGAGCTTGCGCACCGTCCAGTACCGCCAGCCGAGGATCACCGCGGCCCAGAAGCCGGTCGCGACGCCGAGGAAGTAGACGGTCTGGCGCATGCGGCCGAGCGCGACGCCGAGGCCGAGCCAGAAGTAGAGGTCCGACTCGGCGAACTCGACGATCTTCCACTGCGAGCGGACGTAGAGCGCGGCCCGCTCGCCGAACGACATCGTCGAGCAGTCGCGCCGGCGGTCGCCGACCGTCGGCTTCTGCACCTTGCGCTCGCGCTCGAGGCTGGCGACGACCCAGAAGACGTAGCCGCGCAGCACGATCGAGCCGGCGATCAGCGTCGCGACCAGGAGCGCGAACGCGTCGCCGGTGTCGACCCAGACGCGCCAGCCGAAGCAGGCCATGACGACCAGGAGGCCGATCATGTCGGTGACCTTGTCGAGGAACGCGCCCATCACCGACGACGCCTTGCGGTAGCGCGCCAGGCTGCCGTCCATGCAGTCGAGGATCGTGTGGAGCTGGAGCAGGACCACCGCCGCGACGTCGGCGCCGCGCGAACCGAGGAGCAGGAGCGGCCCCGAGGCCAGCAAGCAGAGGAACGACAGCCAGGTGATCCGGTTCGGCTTCACCCACGGGAGGTCGGCGATGAGGCCGTTGAGGACGTTCCCGAGCGGGCCGCCGAGCGTGATGCTCCACCAGTCCTCGTTCCACCGCGACCGCATGCGGCGGTAGCGCTCGGCGAACGTCGCGGACGTGGGCACGACGGGCGGGTCTGGCAGGTCGGCGTGCGCGGGGGACGGCATCATCCGGCGCTTCGGCCGGCGGCGCAGTCTATCACCGCCGCCGCCGCGACGGAGCGCCCCGGAAGCGTCACGGCCGGGCGGTGGCCGTTGCGCCCCGCCGCCCGCCGCCCGCCGCCCGCGGCCGGGGCGCTACTCGACCTTGTGCTCGATCTCGGGCTTGGACGCGAAGAAGCGGTTCCGCTTGGGGTCGT
>DASZXE010000781.1:0-5527 GCA_035546475.1 Kofleriaceae bacterium | reverse complement strand
CCCGCCGCCCGTCGGCGTGGGACCTCCGCGCCGAGCGCGACGCGATCGCCGGCTGGCGCGCGCTCGCCGCCGACGACGCCACCCGCGCCGCCGCGCTCGGCGGGCTGACCCGCCTCGCCGCCGACCCCGATCCGGCGCGGCACCGCCTGGCGGTCGCCGCCCTCCGCGACCTGCTCCCGCTGGTACAGTAAGCCGTGGAGTACGATCACGCGCTGGCCGACGACGAGAAGCGCGAGCTCCTGCGCATCGCCCGCGCGACCCTGCGCGAGCACCTCGACACCGGCCGCATCCCACCCGGCAAGCCGCACCGGCCGACCTTGCTCGCGCCCGCGGCCGTCTTCGTCACCCTCCACCGCGACGACGCCCTGCGCGGCTGCATCGGCCTCGTCGAGGCGCGCACGCCGATCTACCGCGCGGTGCAGGAGATGGCGGTCGCCGCCGCCACCCGCGATCCGCGCTTCCCGCCGGTCACCGACGAGGAGCTCGACCTGCTCGAGGTCGAGATCTCGGTCCTCAGCCACGCGCGCCCGGTGCGCGGCCCCGACGAGCTCACCGTAGGCGTCCACGGCCTCGTCGTCGAGGCGTTCGGCCGGCGCGGCCTGCTCCTGCCGCAGGTCGCGACCGAGGCCGGCTGGGACGCGGCGACCTTGCTCGCGCGCACGTGCGTGAAGGCGGGTCTGCCGCCCGACACCTGGCAGCGCCCCGACGCCCGCCTCACCGCCTTCGAGGCCCAGGTCTTCTCCGACCGCACGCACCCCAAGCTCGCCTGATCGCACGGCGCGACATCGCCGCCCGGGCCCGCCCCGCCGATCGCGGTTTTCCGAGGCGGCGTCACGCCACCCGCGCAGGATCGCGTCGGCGGCGAGCGGCACGGGACTTGATCGTCTCCAGCCCATGCGCACGCACCGCCTCTGCCTGATCGCGCTCGCGCTCGCCACCGGCTGCGGCGGCGAGGACGAGCACCTCGTCGACGCCGCGGGCACGCTCGACGGACCGCCCGGCGACGCCGCGCTCGACGGCGCGATCGACGCCTCGGTCGACGCCGGCGGCACCGTGTGCGGCGGCATCCTCGGCGTCCCCTGCGCGGCCGACGAGTACTGCGACTTCCCGCTCGACTCGTGCGGCTTCACCGACGAGCAGGGCACGTGCAAGCCGCGCCCGGAGGCCTGTCCCGACGGCATCGTCGCCGAGCCCCGCTGCGCCTGCGACAACATGGTCTACGGCAACGAGTGCGACGCCTACGCCGCCGGCTTCGACCTCAACGCCGCCGGCGGCTGCGCGGTGCCGGACGGCTGGTTCGCGTGCGGCTACACCCAGTGCAACCTCTTCACGGACTACTGCCAGCACGACGTCTCCGACATCGGCGGCGAGCCCGACACCTTCACGTGCAAGCCGCTGCCGGGCTGCCCGAGCCAGTTCCCGACCTGCGGCTGCCTCGCCGACGAGCCGTGCGGGTCGTTCTGCACCGGCGACGGCCCGACCGGCCTCACGCTGACCTGCCCGGGCGGCTGAACCCGGGCCGCGCGGGCGTCAGCGCCTCGGCGGCGGGCGCTTGCCGGTCGCGCGATACGCGGCGTAGTCGGCGACGATCGTCGCGTGATCGAAGACCAGCGCCGGCAGCGCGTCGAGCGGGAAGACCTCGGCGCGCGCGGCGTCGTCGGAGCCGCTCGGCGCCCCGGCGGCGCGGCCGATGAACACCGTCGACACCGTGTGCTGGCGCGGATCGCGGTGCGGGTCGCTGTAGGCGTGGAACTGCTCGCGCAGCTCGACGTCGAGGCCGGTCTCCTCCTTCGCCTCGCGCACCGCCGCGTCGGCGAGCCACTCGCCCTCGTCGACGAAGCCGCCCGGCAGCGCCCAGCCGTGCGGCGGGTTGCGCCGCTCGATGAGGACGATCGTGCCCGGCCGATCGTCGAGCTCGATCAGGATGTCGACCGTCGGCGTCGGGTTGCGGTAGGTCTTGGCGTCGGACATTCGGTCCCCTACTGGGCCAGGGTGACCTCGACGAAGTCGAGGAGCAGGTCGGTCATCTTCTTCTGATCGGCGGCCACCGCCGGATCGCCCCAGCGATCGTGCTGCTCGCCGGGGTCGTCGGTCAGGTGGTACAGCTCCTTGCGGCGCTGCGACAGGATGTCGTGCAGCTTCCACGCGCCGTCCGCCGACACCGCCATCTTGATCTCCTGCTCCCAGCCCGGATAGGAGAGCAGCTCGGAGAACGCCGGCTTCGGCTCGAGCGTGCCGCCGGTCAAGGCCGGCACCAGGCTGCGGCCCATCCACTTCGGCGACGGGGTGGCGCCGACCAGCGCGGCCACCGTCGGCGCGAGGTCGAGGAGCTGGACGATGTCGTCGAGCTGCCGGCCCTGCTGGCCGGGCACGCGGAACGCGAAGGTCACCCGCACCTGCGGGTCGTACAGGTTCGTGCCGTGGAACATGCTCTGGCCGGCGAACGACTGCTCGCCGAACGCCTCGCCGTGGTCGCTGAGCACGACGACGACGGTGTCCTGGTCGAGGTGCTGGGCGGCGATGCCGTCGAGGATCTTGCCGACGTAGCGGTCGACGAAGCGCACCTCGTAGTCGTAGAGGTGGCTCCACTTCGCGGTGCCGCTCTCGGTGACCGGCGGGTCGCCGTCGTGCGGGACGAAGCTCGAGTGCGGCTCGAACAGGTGGACGAACATCGCGAAGCGCTGCTTCGATTGCGCGAGCTCGGCGAGCTTGGCCTCGACGCGCGGCTCGATGCGCGGCGATGCGGTGTCGGTGTTCGAGCCCTTCACGTCGAGCGCGTCGGAGTTGTCGAACTCGTCGAACCCCTGCGTGATGTTGCGCTCCGGCTTGAAGTAGAAGTGCGACGCCTCGCCGACGGTGTGGAGGCCGGCGGCCTGGAGCTGCTCGAAGAGCAGGTCGTTGTCGTCGTCGATGCGCGAGTACTTCAGGTGGATGTTGTCGACGTGCATCGTCGACGGGTAGCGCGAGGTCATGAAGCTCGGGATCGACCGCGGCGTGTTGTTGGCCTGCGAGTACGCGTGGCGGAACCAGGTGGCCTGGGCGAGGAACTTGTCGAGGTTCGGCGTCATCGACTCGCCGTCGCGGCGGTAGCCGTAGGCGCCGAGGCGATCGACGCGGAGGGTGTCGATCATGATGATGATGACGTTCTTCGCGAGCGCCGTCGCCGGCACCGCGGCGCTGCCCGTGCCCGTGCCCGTGCCGGTGCCCGTGCCCGTGCCCGATCCGCTGCCGCTCCCCGTTGCGCTGCCCGTCGCCACCGGCTCCGCGGCCCGGTCGCCACCCTCGCAGTTGTCGTCCTTGCCGTTGCCCGGGATCTCCTTCGCGCCCGGGTGGACGTCCTTGTCGTGATCGTCGCAGTCCGGCCCGCGGAAGAACGCCGAGTAGCCGTCGTGATCGCGATCGATGACCATCCGGCCGACGACGACGAGCAGCGAGCTGCCCTTGCCCTTGTCGGTCACCGAGCGCGCCACCTTCTCGTTCGGCTGCCGCATGCCGAGGCCGGCGAAGACGACCGCGACCGCCGCGCCGACCGCCACCAGGACCACCCGCCCGGGCACCCGCGCGCGCACGCTCGCCAGCGGGCCGTAGAAGAGCGCGGCGAGCACCACCGTCAGCACGGGCACCATCGTGAACATGACGAGCGCGCCGATCGGCAGCGCCTCGGTGTCGTAGCCGGCCGCGTACAGCACGTGGCGCACCCACGCGAGGACGGCGACGCCGGCGACGATCGCCGCCCACGCGGTGCGCGGCAGCCCGCCGGCCGCCGGCATCGCGCCGGTCGCGCGCGCGACGAGCCGCTGGAGCGGCAGCCCGAGCGCGACGAGCCCGAGCACCGCCACCACCGCGACGCCGCCCATCATCGCCGCGCCGGCCGGCTTGCGCTCCGGCTTCACGACCAGGATCGTCGTCGCCACCTTCACGCCGACCGACAGCACGACGAGCAGCAGCACGGCCGCCAGCACCGCCGCCGCGACCTCGCGATCGAGCGACGGCCGCTCGCGGAGGCGCGCCCACGGCCGCGCGCCGAACGCCGAGCCGAAGCCGGCGCCGACCACCGCCGCGAACGCCGCGAAGCCGAGCGTCGGCACCGCCCACAGGCCGAGCACCGCCGGCACCACGCCGAGGCCGGCCGGCCCGCGTGCGGCGAACAGCACGTCGACGATCGCGAGGACGAGGCCGGCGACCAGCGCGCAGCCCGCCCCCGCCAGCAAGCCGTCCCGCACCGGGCGAGGCGGCTCGGGGGCCGCGGGTTCCATCATGGGCCTGTAGCTAGCACGTCGCCTCGGCCCGATTCCGGTTCGCTCCGGCCGATCCGAGCGATCGCCGCCGGATCGCGGAGCGCCGATCCCGCGTCCGATCCCGGCCCTTCGCCGGGTCGCGACCGTCCGGTCAGGCTCCGACGCGTGCCGCGGCGCGACGCCGGCGCGTTCGCCGCGCCGCGCCATGACAGCCGCTGCGATCGGCCGCCGATCGGCCCGGATCCGCGCGTCTGCTAGGGTGCCGGTGATGTCGACGACGCGCCGCCCCGGGGAGGGCCCGGCCCCCGAGCCGCCCGGCGCGCCCTCGTCACGCCCCGGTCCGACCGCCGGCCGCGCCGCCAGCGTCACGCCCGGGGCGCCGCGTGCACCTGGCGGGCAACCCGCCGGCCCGCCGGCCGGTCCAACCAGCCACCTTCGGCCCGAGGACCCCGTGCCCAGCATCTCCCTCGCCTCCACCGCCGACGCGGCGCGCGACATCCCCCGACCCCAGCCGCGGGTCGCCTCCACCGCCGTCATCGACGACGGCGAGCTGGTGGCCGCCTGCCGGCGCGGCGAGCGCCGGGCGATGGAGGCGCTGTACCATCAGTACAAGCGCCGCGTGTTCGGGCTCTGTCACCGCATCGTCGGTCCCAGCGACGCCGAGGAGGTGGCGCAGGACGTCTTCGTGCGCGTCTTCCGCGGCCTCGCGTCGTTCCGCGGCGACTCCGCGCTCGGCACCTGGGTCTACCGGCTCGCGGTCAACGCGGCCCTGACCCACGCCGGCAAGCAGCGCCGCCGCGCCGAGGTCTCCGACGACGTGCTCGAGCACGTCGCCGCGCCCGGCGACGTCAAGCGCGACCCCGGCCTGTCGGGCAAGGTCGAGCAGGCGCTCGCCCGGCTGCCCGCCGGCTACCGCGCGATCCTCGTCCTGCACGACGTCGAGGGCCTGTCGCACGAGGAGTGCGCGGCGATCCTCGACTGCCGGATCGGCACCACCAAGTCGCAGCTCCACAAGGCGAGGGCGCGCATGCGCGACCTCCTCGGGCCGGCGCTCGCGGCCGAGCGGGCGGGCGGCCTCGGCCTCGAGCCGGAGGCCGGATGAACTGTCGCGAGCTCGAGCCGCGGCTGACCGCGTACCTCGCCGGCGAGCTCGACGAGGTGAGCGCGCGCGCCGCCCGCGGGCACCTGCGCACCTGCGAGGCGTGCCGCACGCTCGCCGAAGATCACGCGCGTGGGCGCGACGCCCTGGCCGCGCTCGGCAGCGAGCGGCCGGACGCGCCGCCGGCGAT
>DASZXE010000780.1:0-3729 GCA_035546475.1 Kofleriaceae bacterium | reverse complement strand
CGCGGGCGACCAGCGCCGGGGGGAGCGTCGCGATCGAGCCGCCGCCCGCCGCGATCGAGGCGGCCAGCGCGACCGCCACCGCGGCGACGTCGCGGGCCGCGGCCGGCAGCCGCTCGTCGGCGATGGTGCCGGTCGGCGTCGGCACCGGTTCGGCGACCCACAGCCGGCTCATCCGCCGGTCGGGCGTGCGCCGGGCCGCGGCCGCGCGCGCCCACGCCGGGGACATCGGCATCGCCGCCAGCGGATCGGCGTCGAGCGCGACCACGACATCGGCGCGGGCGAGGTCGAGCTGCTGCTCGAGCGGCCGGCCGAACGCCAGCGCGTGGCCCCGGTAGGCGTCGCGGTGGTCGAGCGGCGCGTCGTACACGACGTGGACCTCGCGCCCGGCCTGCGCCTGCGCCGCCCGCACGCGCGCCAGCATCGCGACGATCGACGGCGACGACACCGGCGGCAGCACGAGCCAGAGCGGGCCGGCCGGCAGGGCGCGCAGCGCGGCGTCGATCGCGGCCCGGTCGGCCGGCGCGCCGGCGATCGACGCCGCCCGCGCCCGCTGCGGGTCCCACAGGTCGAGCACCCGCGCCTGCATCCACGGCGTCGAGCCGCCGAGGTTCGCCGGGTGGGCCGGGTTGCCGTCGAGCTTGATCGGCCGGCCGTCGGCGGTCTCGACGATCGCGCCGGTCGCGAAGCCGTCGACGACGAGCGCGGTCGCGTAGCGGACCCGCGCCGAGGCCGCGCGATCCTCCGGATCGATCGCGTACGGCACGATCTCCTCGTCGCCCGCGCGCGACAGGCAGCCGGCCTCCAGCGCCGCCACGCCGGCGGCGATCAGCCGGAGCGCGTCGCGGCGGCTGACCTCCGCGCGGGGCACGAGCGAGATCGGGGCGGTGGGATCGGATGGGCGCATGGCTCAGCGGTGGCAGGCGCTGCAGGTGGTGAGGTGGGTGATGGCGCGGCTGCCCTGCGCCTCGCGGTGGCAGTCGACGCAGAAGTCCATGGTCATCCCATGCACACGCACGACCCGCGCCATGTCCTCGACGGCGCCGTGGCAGCGCGCGCAGGCGATGCCGGCGTGCACGTGCACGCCGTGGTGGAAGTAGACGTACGACGGCACCGAGTTGATGCGGCGCCAGCGGATCGGCTCGCCGGTGCGCCACGCCTCGCGCAGCGGCTCGAGCACCGGGCTGTCGGGGCGGACCTGTCCATGGCATCCCATGCAACGGGCCGTAGCCGGCATGCCGGCGCCGGCGCCGGTGTCGGCGGTGTCGTGGCAGTAGAGGCAGTCGATGCCGTCGTCGCGGACGTGGTGGCGGTGGTCGAACGCGATCGGCTGCTCGACCGGGTCGCCCACGCCCGCCGCGTACGGCGATCGCACGAAGAACATCGGCGCGGCGACGACCGCCGCGGCCGTGGCCGCCAGCACCAGCAGGGCGCCGCGGTAGACCCGGTTCGCGCCGGGACCGTAGAGGGCTGCCAACTCGATTCCCCCCGGTCCCCGCTCACATGCGCCGGAGGTTGAGGTAGCGGCGCAGCTCGGGGCCGAAGGTGCGGATCGCGAGGACGGCGAGGACCGCGGCGGCGGTGCCGGCGGCGAGCTCGAGGAGGAGGTTGCGGGGTGGCAGCTTCATGGGGATGCCTCGCTGGAGTGGACGAGCCGGTGGATGAGGTCGATCGCGTGCGGCACGGCCGCGCTCACGCGATCGCTGAGACCGATGCCGGGCCCGGTGTCCTCGGGCTCGCAGCCGACGACGAGCGTGCGCGGCGGGCGGCCGCCGAGCTGGCGCACCGCGGAGAAGACGGCCGGCAGGCTGAGGCCGTGGCCGGCGCCGACCTCGGCCGGCTCGGCCTCGACGTCGGGCTCGAGCACGTACAGCGTGCCGGGCCGATCGCCGCGCGGCATGCAGTCGGCGACGATGCAGAGCTCGATGGGCGCCAGCAGGTCGTAGGCGAGGTGGAGCGCGCGGATGCCGAAGTCGGCGACCCGCGCGCCGGCCGGTGGCGCGTCGGCGAGCCGCCGCGCGACCTCGACGCCGAAGCCGTCGTCGCCGAAGAAGATGTTGCCGATCCCGGCCACCAGCACGCGGGTCACAGGGCCTCCACCTCGTCGGGGCGGTAGTAGCGGTAGCGCCCGTACCAGCCGTGCAGCTCCGCCGCCGGATCGGCGTCGACGGTGACGGCGACGAACGACGTGCCGTCGACGTCCTCGCGGATCTCGACGACGGTCGCGATCTGGCCGGCGTAGAGGACGTCCTGCGCGTCGGTCGTGCGGCGCGCCGGCAGGAGCCGCACCTTGCTGCCGACCGCCGGCAGCGGCGCCTTCGGGACCATGTCGCCGCCGGCGAGCGCGCGCTCGGCGCCGTGCAGGCGGGCCATCGTCGCGTCGGCCAGCGCGTCGGCGCGGTCGACGATCGCGCGGGTCCGCGCATCGGTGGCGCGCGCGATCCGCTTCTCCTCGTCGGTCATCGTCCGCGTCCGCAGGAGCAGGAGCTCGTCGATCTCCGTCGCGTCGCACAGGTCGCCCGGGCTCTCGGGCGCGAGCCGCGGGCGATCGGGCAGCACGAACGGCGCGCACAGCACCAGGTCGTCGGCGATCAGCGCCGGGTAGGTGCGCGTGCAGGTGCAGGCGGCGGCCGCCGCCGCGGCCCACGCCGGCGGATCGATCGGCGACACGATCGCCGCGCCGTCGGCCACGAGCGACAGGTGGACCGACGCCATCGCGCCGGCCAGCGCGCGCTCGCGCGACGCCGCCGGCTCGTCCCACGCGGTCGTGTTGTCGACGCGGATGGTGACGCGGGCGAGCGGCGCCGCGGCGTCGACCGGCTCGTGACGGATCGTCAGCCGCGCGGTCAGCGGGTGCGCCTCGCGCACGACCCGGCCGCCGGCGAGCGCCTCGACGTCGCGGTCGCCGTCGAACGCGGCGTCGATCGTCGTCGAGCCGGCGTCGAGCTCGGCCTCGACGGTGCGCAGCAGGCCCTCGTCCCACGGCAGCTCGACCCGCTCGCCGTCGTCGAGGCGGTCGAGCGGCTGGCCGGCCGCGTCCTCGAGCCGGCGGCGCACGATCTGGAAGAAGCGGAGCTGGAGCGCGACGCGGGTCGGCGTGCCGGCGACGAGCACCTGCGCCTCCAGCCACGACGCCTCGCAGCCGCCGGCCTCCGCCCACGCGCGCGGCGCGAGCACGCCGAACGTCCAGCGGAACCGGTTCTTCGGGGCCGACGCCCGGTACGGATAGAGGGCGTAGCCCTCGAGCAGCACGGCGTCGGCGATCGCGCGGGCCTGGTCGAACGTCGTCATCGCGCGGCCTCCCGCGCGGCGCCGGTGCACGGCCCGCGCAGCTCGTCGACGAAGGCGGCCAGCGCGCGGCGCGCGTCGTCGCCGCCGGTGAAGCCCTGCCAGGTCGCGCGCAGCCGCGCGACCAGCTCGAACGTGCGCGTGATCGGCACCAGCCAGCACGCCGGCGCCCCGCCGCGCGGCGCGTGGACGAGCAGCGCCTCGACGTCCGGCTCGAGCTCGGCGGCGAGCGGCGTCGCCGCGGCGATCGCGGCCCACGCCTCCGGCTCGAGCGCGGCGTCGACGATGCCGGCGGGGCCCGGGTACGAGATCACGGCGGCGTCGGTCGCGGAGTCGCGCACGCAGAACGCCAGCTCGACGGGGACGCCGAGCGCGGTCCACGCCTCGCGCGTCATCGCGAACGACGAGTCGGCGCGCACCCGGTCGGGGACGGTGCGGTAGCGG
>DASZXE010000779.1:0-3165 GCA_035546475.1 Kofleriaceae bacterium | reverse complement strand
GGTGCCGACGCGCCGCCACCGCCGGTCGCCCGCTTCGACGAGGACCCACCATGACGATCCCGCGCCGCCTCGACGTGCTCACCGATCACCAGCGCGCGGTCGGCGGCGCCTTCCTCGCCGCGCGCGCCGCCGAGCGCCACCACCTCGTCGTCTACCTGTCGGGCGCGCACGCGTACGGCTTCCCGTCGCCCGACTCGGATCTCGATCTCAAGGCGGTGCACATCGCGCCGACCGGCGACCTCGTCGGCCTGGTGCCGCACCCGGGCGGCGCCGAGCGCCTCGAGATCGTCGACGGCGTCGAGCTCGACTACTCGAGCAACGAGCTCGGCGACGTGCTGCAGGGCGTGCTCAAGGGCAACGGCAACTACCTCGAGCGGCTGCTCGGCGACCTCGTGCTCGCCGCCGACGACGTCCGCCTCGCCGAGCTGCGCCCGCTCGCGCGCGCCGCGCTGTCGCGCCGGGTCGTTCGCCACTACGGCGGCTTCGCGACGTCGCAACGCCTCGCCGCCGCCGCGACGCCGACGGCCAAGAAGGTGCTCTACGTGCTGCGCACCGCGCGCACCGGCCTCCACCTGCTGCGCACCGGCGAGCTGGTCACCGATCTCACCGCTCTCGCGCCGATCTACGGGCCGCCGATCGAGGAGCTGCTCGCGCGCAAGCGGACCGGCGAGCGCTCCGCCCTCGACGGCGGCGAGCTCGCGCGCTGGCAGGCGGCGATGAGCGCGGCGCAGGCCGACCTCGACGGCGCGGTGGGGTCGTCGGTCTTGCCCGCCGAGCCGCCGCCGGCGGTGGTCCGCGCCCTCGACGACTGGCTGCGGGCGACCCGCAAGGCCTGCTGGTGATACCAACGAGCCATGAGCACCTCCATCGACCGCGACTTCTGGGCCGACCGCTGGCGCGGGGGACAGCTCGGCTTCCACGAGGGCAAGCCGAACGGCTTCGTTGAGCGCCACGCCGCGCACCTCGGCAGCGGGCGGCGCGTGCTGGTCCCGCTGTGCGGCAAGGCGGTCGACCTCGCCTACCTCGCCGGGCTCGGCCACGACGTCGTCGGCGTCGAGCTGGTCGAGGAGGCGGCGGCCGCCTTCTTCGCCGAGCACGGGCTCGCGCCGACCGTCGCGCGCGACGGCGCCTTCACGCGCTACCAGGCCGGCGCGATCACGCTGCTCGTCGGCGATGTCTTCGCGACGTCGCCCGGCGTCGTCGGGCCGCTCGACGCGCTCTACGATCGCGCGGCGCTGATCGCGCTGCCGCCCGACCTGCGCGGCCGCTACGTGGCGCACGTGCGGTCGCTGTTCGCCGCCGGCGCGCCCGGGCTGCTGGTGACGATCGAGTACCCGCAGGAGCTGATGGCCGGGCCGCCGTTCTCGGTCCCCGAGGACGAGGTGCGGCGGCACTACGCGGGCGCCGAGGTCGTGGTCGCCGGCGATCAGCCGGTCGCCCACCACCGGCTGCGCCCGGGCGACGTCGCGCGCGAGCGCTGCTACACGCTGCGGCTGTGAGCCGACGCGCCGCCGGCGTCCCGACGCCCGCGCCGCGGTCGGCTAGAGTGCGGAGGTGATCGACGCGCCGTTCCCCGTCCCGCCGCGCCCCGACCTGCCGCCCGACGCGGTGGCCACCGCCGCGTTCCCGCTGCGCTACGAGGACGTCGCGCAGGACGGCCGCATGACGACGACCGCGATCCCGCCGGCGATCGGCTGGACGGTGTGGCGCCAGCTCCTCGGCAACCACCCGGCGTCGAAGGCGATGCAGCAGGTCGGGCTCGTCGCGATCCTGTCGCGCCTCACCGTCGACGGCACCGATCAGCCGATCCGTCCGGACCGCCCGGCGGAGGCGACCGGCGGCTACCAGCTCGCCCACGCCGCGCGCGAGGGCGCCGTCGACAAGCTGTTCCTCAACATGTGGGTCGAGGTCCGCGGCGTGCGCGGCCGCCTCTTCCCGCGCGAGCCGGCCGGCGAGCCGGTGGTCGCCGGCCGCGTGTTCGCCGAGCACACGTTCACGCGGCTGTTCGCGCCGCCCGACCAGCGCCGCGTGACGCGGCTCGAGCTGCCCGGCATGCCGGAGGTGCCGCCGGCGGTCCACCCGTTCGCGCCGCCGGCGACCGCGATGGAGCTGCCGGCCGGCGCGATCGCGCTCGACGAGGAGTACGTCGCCGACACGACGACGACCGCCTTCGGCCTCGACCACACCGACTCGAACCAGCACGTCAACTCGCTCGTCTATCCGCGGCTGTTCGCGGAGGCGGCCCTCCGGCGGCTGGCCGCGCTCGGCCTGCCGCGCGCAGGGCTGGTCCGATCGCTCGACATCGCCTACCGCAAGCCGAGCTTCGCCGGCGACCAGGTCCGCGTGCACCTGCGCGCCTTCCGGCTGGGCGAGCGGCTGGGAGCCGCCGGCTTCGTCGCCGACGCCGGCGACCCGACGCGACGGCCGCGCTGCTGCGCCCGCATCCTCCTCGGCTGACGCAGGCTTCGGACGCCGAGGCACCGCCCCACCGCGGCGCCCGCCGCCGCTGCGCTGCGCCCGGATCCTGTCGGAGCGGCTCCTCGGCGGGCGGCGCGGAATCCGGACCAACGTAAGCACCTCGGCGGCGCGGTCAAGCCGTTGCGCGACCGGGGCACGTGCTTACAACGACTGCACCGCCGAGACGCCACCGCCCGCGGCAGCGCCCCGGCCAACCCCCTTTCAACTCCCTGCACAGGAGCATTGTCATGGCCATCGTTCGTCGTGAGAACACCCCGACCCGCTACCGCGATCACTGGAGCCTCGCCCGCGACCTCTTCGGCTGGGATCCGTTCAACGAGGCCCGGCCGGCGGTGACGTTCGCCCCCGCGTTCGAGGTCAAGGAGACCGCCGATCAGTTCGTCGTCAAGGCCGACCTCCCCGGCGTGAAGGAGGAGAACCTCGACGTGTCGCTGCACAACGGCGTCCTCTCGATCGCCGGCGCGCGCACCGCCGAGGAGCGGAAGGAGAACGAGTCGTACTTCCTGTACGAGCGCCAGTTCGGCTCGTTCTCGCGCAGCTTCGCGCTGCCCGACACCGCCGATCCCGAGAAGATCCAGGCGAAGCTCGAGCACGGCGAGCTGACCCTGACGATCGGCAAGCGCGTCGAGGCGAAGCCGCGCAAGATCCAGTTCACCAAGTCGTGAACGGAGGCGAGGCGCGCTCGCG
>DASZXE010000778.1:0-16157 GCA_035546475.1 Kofleriaceae bacterium | reverse complement strand
TCGCGACCGCCGCGCCCGCGCCCGCGCCCAGCTCCGCCAGGCAGCCGAACGCCATCGTCAGGAGGCCGTCGCCGGCGAGGATCGCCGTCGCCTCGCCGAACGCGACGTGCACCGTCGGCCGGCCGCGCCGCTCGTCGTCGTCGGCCATCGCCGGCAGGGCGTCGTGCACGAGCGTGTAGGCGTGCAGGAGCTCGATCGCCGCCGCCGCCGGCAGCGCCTCGGCTGCGGTGCCGCCGCACGCCTCGCACGCCGCGATCGCCAGCGCCGGCCGCAGCCGCTTGCCCGGCCCGGTCGCCGCGTAGCGCATCGCCTCGACGAGCCGGCCCGGGTCCGGCGCCGGCACCGCCAGCCGCCGCTCGAGCTCCGCCTCGACGAGCGGCACCACCCGGGCGAGCAGCGCGCGCACGGCGGGCGGCGCCGCCTTCGGATCGAGGGTCGGCGCGGCGGTGGTCACGCGTGCGGTTGTATCAGCTCGCGCACGCGCGCCACCAGCGCGCGGCCGTCGATCGGCTTCGCGAAGAAGCCGACGCCGCCGGCCGATCGCCCCTCCTCGACGTCCTCGGGCGCGGTCCGTCCCGACACGAAGACGACCGGGATCGTGCGCCACGCCGGGTTGCGCTTGAGCGCCCGGCACAGCTCGTAGCCGTCGATCCACGACATGTTGACGTCGAGGAGGATGAGCGCCGGCCGGTCGACCTGCAGCGTCGCGACGAGTCGCAGCCCGCTCGACGCCTGCGCGACGTCGTAGCCCGCGCGGTCGAGCAGCGCCGTCAGGTAGTCGAGCACCTCGCGGTCGTCATCGACGACGGCCACCATCGGCCGCTCGCCCGCGCCGGTCCGGCTCATGGCGCGTCGGTGGGTGCCTCGTCGAGCGGCACCGCCTGCGCGCCGCCCGCGATCAACAGCTCCACGCGCCGCTCCGCGCCGTCGAGCAGCTTGTGCCCGCGCTGCGCGAGGGCGACGCCCTCCTCGTACACGGCCAGCGACTCCTCGAGCGACAGGTTCCCGCTCTCGAGCCGCTCGACCACCTTCCGCAGGCGGAGGAGCACGGTGTCGAAGCCCTCCTCGGGGCGCGTCTCGCCGTCGGCCATGTCGGCAGCATAGCGCCCGGTCGCGGATGCGCCCCCACCCCGGCGCGAGATCGCGGCTGAAAGCGAGCACCGGCGATTCCTGCTTGACCGTCCGGCGGTTACGAGGAATATGAAAGCCCATGACCGCGTCGGCCGAGTTCCGGACGTCCGACGCCCGCCAGCTCAAGGAGCGATGGCGGGCGTACCTGGACGACCGCCACCTGAACACGACCGCGCAGCGGGAGGTCATCGTCGACCTGTTCCTGCGCACGCCCGAGCACGTGTCGATCGACGAGCTCCTGGCCAAGGTGCGCCGGCGCCACCAGAAGGTCGGCTACGCCACCGTCTATCGCACGCTCAAGCTGCTGGTCGACAGCGGCATCGCGATCGAGCGCCAGTTCGGCGACGGCCAGGCCCGGTTCGAGGTCGCCGGCGCCCACCACGATCACCTCATCTGCGCGCGCTGCGGCATCATCCTCGAGTTCGAGGACGACGAGATCGAGCGCCTGCAGGAGAAGATCGCCCAGCGGCTCGGCGGCTTCACCGTGGTCCGTCACCGCCACGAGCTGTACGCGCTGTGCCCGAAGGCCCGCGGCGTCGACGACCGCTGCCCGGGCGGTGGCGCGTGAGGCGCCTCGACCGCCTGGCCGCGCTGGCGGCGCTGACCGTCGCGCTCGCGGGCGCGCTCGCCGGCTGCCCCGGTCCGGGAACCGGACAGAGCGTCGACGCCGGCCCGACCGTCGACGCGCCGCCGAACCCCGACGGCTCGACCTGCGATCCCGATCGCCCGCCGTCGGTCGCGCCCGAGCTCCACATCGGGCCGCAGGACCTGCAGGGCCCGATCGGCGCGCAGATCGACGCCGCGAGCCAGTCGATCGACGTCCAGATGTACGGCTTCACGCTCACCAGCCTGTCGAACAAGCTGATCGCGGCGAAGAACCGCGGCGTCGCGGTCCGCGTCATCCTCGATCAGAGCGAGGCGTCGGCGAACGCCAACGTCCGCACCGCGCTGCTCAACGCCGGCATCCCGGTCCAGTGGGCGCCGTCGGTCTTCCCGTACTCGCACGCGAAGTACCTGCTCTTCGATCACGACACCGCGTTCATCCTGAGCGGCAACCTGTCGATCTCGGGGATGGTCGACCAGCGCAACGCCGGCCTCATCGACCGCGATCCGACCAACGTCTCGGACCTGTCGGCGATCTTCGCCGCCGACTGGGCGATGGCGCCCGACACGCTGCACCTCGACTGCCCGCGCCTGATGATCAGCCCGGCCGACGCCCGCACGCGCGTCCTCAACCTGATCGCGAGCGCGCGCTCGACGCTCGACATCGAGGTCTACTACATCGCCGACGTCGGCGTCCGCACCGCGGTGGTGTCGGCCAAGAACCGCGGCGTCGCGGTGCGCGTGATCCTCGCCGAGCCGTCGGAGGTCTCCGACAACGACGCGACGGCGACCGCGCTCAAGACCGCGGGCGTGCCGGTGCGCATGCTGGCCGACCCGATCCCGCACATCAAGCTCATCATCGCCGACGGCGCCGCCGCGCTGGTCGGCTCGCACAACATGTCGGAGTCGTCGCTGCGCGAGAACCGCGAGATCGGCGAGATCTCGCGCACGCCCGCGGTCGTCAGCGCGCTCCTGTCGCGCCTCGACGGCGACTGGAACCTGGCGACGCCCTGGTAGCCGCCGCCCCGTTCACGGGGGCGCGCCGGGTCGCCCGCCGGTAGCCGCGACGAGCCGTGCCGTGCGAACATGACGGGGAGGAGGGAGCGATGACGACGACGAGAGGGCACGGGGCGGTGCTCGGGGTGCTGGCGGCGGCGGTGCTGGCGGGTGCGTGCGGCGACAACCTGGGCGCACCCGTCGACGCGCCGCCGCCGGTCGACGCGCACGTGGCGAGCCGGACCATCTTCCTCGACTTCGGCGGCGCGACGCTCCACCCGGGCGCGCCGAGCGGCGCCGACGACACGACGCCGCTGGTCGACGCCGACACCGTGCTGCCGCCGTACCTCGACGGCGACGCCGGCCGCCAGGCTCGCATCGACGCGATCGTCGTCGCCGCGCAGACGCGGCTCGCGCCGTACGACGTCGCCCTCGCGCTCGAGCGTCCGGCGGCCGGACCGTACTTCCACGTCGTGGTCACCGGCTCGGGCGCGCTGTTCGACGCGCCGGGGCTGTCGGCGATGGCGCCGTACGACTGCGCCCGGCCGGGCGACGACGGCGTCGCGCTCCTCTTCCAGTCCGGCGCGGCCGCCGACACCTACGGCCCCATCGCCAAGGGCAACCTCGTGCTCGGCGCGCTCGGGCTCGCGCACCTGATCCCGCCGTCGTCGAAGCCGCACGACTGCATGTGCTGGGCGGCGGCGGGCTGCACGGTCGACGAGGTCGCTTGCACGGCGGGCGGGCCGGGCACGCCGGTCGACACCCGCGTCGCCTGCCCGGGCGCGCCGGCGACGATGGACGAGCACCAGCTCCTGCTCGACGCGTTCGGCGCCCGCCCCTGAGCGCGGGCCGGCGCGCCGCGTCGATCGGCCCTCGACGACCGGCGGATCCGGCCGAGTCGGTTCCCGATGCCTGCCCACTCCGGGGCCATGCCGACGGTCGTGGCGAGCCTCGGCCCATCGCACACGCCCGCCCGCGCCCGCGCCCGCCACCCGCGCGACGCGCGCGAGCCGTCCGCCGTGCGCGAGCGCGAGGTCCGCGAGGTGCGCGGCCCGCGCCTCCGCTCGCACCGCTGGATCACGCTGTGGTCGATCCTCGGCAGCGTCGGCATGACCGCGCTGATGAGCGCGCTGCTCAACCACGGCACCGTGCGCCACGACATGCTGCTGACCGGCGGCGTCTGCGCCCTGGTCCTCGACCCGGTGATCGGCCGCATCACGCGGCACTACCGGCGCCGCCTCGCCGCCGCCAACGAGATCCTCGAGCAGCGGGTCACCGAGCGCACCGCCGACCTCGCGGCCGCCAACGCCTCGCTGCGCGAGGCCGCCGCCGAGCAGGCCTCGCTGCGCGACGAGCTGTTCGCACGCGACCGCCTGGCGACCGCCGGCATGCTCGCGGCCGGCGTCAGCCACGAGATCCGCTCGCCGCTCACCGTCATCACGATGGGCGTCGGCGAGCTGGAGGACCTGCTGCCGATCGACACGCCCGACGACGTCCGCGCCGTCCTCGCCGACGTCCACGCCGCGTCGGAGCAGATCGCGGTCGTCGTGCGCGACCTGTCGTCGCTCGCGCGCCCCGCGGGCGAGCCGGTCGGCCCCGTCGCGCTGGCGCCGGTCGTCGCGACCGCCGTGCGGCTCGCCGGCTACCAGCTCCGCACCGGCGTCACCTTCGTCGACGGCGGCCTCACCGACGCGCCGGTGGTCGGCAACGCCTCGCGGCTCGTGCAGGTCGTCCTCAACCTCCTCATCAATGCCGCGCGCGCGACCCGCGCCGGCGTCGCCAACACGATCGTGATCGCGGCCGAGGAGCGCGCCGACACGATCGCGCTGCGGGTGACCGACACCGGCACCGGCATGTCGCCGGAGACGCGGGCGCGCCTGTTCACGCCGTTCTTCACGACCGGCGCCGAGCGTGGCGGCACCGGCCTCGGCCTCACCATCTGCCGCACGATCATCGAGCGGATGGGCGGCACCATCGACCTCGACTCCGAGCTCGGCCGCGGCACCACCGTCGAGGTCGTCCTCCGCCGCGCGCCCGCCGCGAGCTGACCGCCGCGCCGGCGGAGCGGCAGCGCCTCGTGGCCGCCGCGTCAGGGCGCGGGCGCAGCCGGCGGCGGCGTCGTCGGCGGAGGCGTCGGCGGCGTCGTCGGCGGAGGCGTCGGCGGGGGAGGGGAGAGCCTGGCCTGCGCCTCGCTGCGCATGCGGGCGATCTCGCCCTGCTCGCTCGGAGGCAGGAGGCGGACGGTGCAGCGGCCGGGCGTCTCGGGCAGGTCGGCGATGACGACCGCGCCGGCGTTGTGCCGGAACGAGCGCGTGCCGATCGTCTCGGTCGCGGCTCCGAAGTAGCGGTCGAGCCACGCCGCCAGCGGCTCCTCGTTGCAGCCGCGGAACTGCAGCTCGATCTCGATCACCTTCGCGCCCGGATCGGTCCCGCCGAAGAACAGGTCGACCGACCCGTCCTGCCCGCCGACCCGCACCGCCGGCTGCGCGTAGCACCAGCTCCCCTTGCGCCCGTCGGGCAGGTCGGTCGGCTCGCAGCGCCCGGTCGCGTCGGCGAGCTTCGTCTTGCCGAGCCGCCACGGCCCGACGCCGGAGATGATCGGCGCGCGCGAGCAGCCGCCCGTGCCAACCGCCACGAGCCCGAGCCCGAGCCCGAGCCCGAGCCCGAGCCCGAGCAGGCGCCCGCGCACGAGCGCCGCCGCGCCGCGCGTCCTCACGGCGCCCCCGTCCGCGCGGTCCCGCGCAGCGTCACCTCGACCGCGACCTCGTCCTCCATCTTGATCATCAGGAAGCGCGGCGCCGACAGGCCGAGCCGCCGGATGTCGAGCTCGAACCGCCCGGTCGCCTCCAGCTTGTCCGGCCCGAGCGCGCCCTCGCCGGCGATCTCCAGCTCGACCTCCTTGCCGCGCCAGCGCAGCACGCCGCGCGCGGTCGCGCGGAACCGGTCGCCCTCCGCCACGACGCCGCGCACCTCGCGCAGCTCGAACTCCGCCCGCGGGTGCTTGTCGAGCTCGAAGTCGCCCTTCAGCTTGCGGTTCTTCAGCCAGTCGCCGGCGTCGAACCTCGTCATGTCGACGGTGAACCGGCCGGTCGCGCCCGCCGTCGCCAGCGTCGCCGCGTCGGCCTCCGCGTCGCCCGCGATCGTGTCCCACACCGTCGAGGTGTCATGCACCTTCGAGCGTGCGGTCACCCGCAGCTTCGAGCCGGCCCCGATCTGGTAGCGCGTCATGCGCTCATCGTACCGCGCCCGACCGCGCAGGCCCGCCGCCGCGCCCGCGATCGCCGCGCCAGGTCGCGCCGCCCGGCGCGCTCAGCGCGTCACGCCGAGACGCACTGGAGCATCAGCGTCGTGACGTTGTCGGTGCCGCCGTTGCGGTTCGCGGCGTCGACCAGCTCGGCGACCGCGCGCTCGAGCGACTTCGCGTTCGACGCGATCTGCAGGATGCCGTCGTCGTGCACCATGCCCGACAGCCCGTCGGAGCAGAGCAGGAACAGGTCGCCCGACTTGATCTGGTGGGCTTTGATGTCGACCTGCACCGTCTCGCGCATGCCGAGCGCGCGGGTGATGACGTTCTTGTGGGGGAAGTTGCGCTCCTCCTCCTCCGTCATGTCCGGCTTGGCTTCCTTGTAGTCCTCGAGCAGCGAGTGGTCGCGCGTCATCTGCTGGATCTGCCCGTCGCGCACGCGGTAGACGCGCGAGTCGCCGACGTGGCCGATGTACGCCTTGTCGCCCGCCACCAGCGTCGACACGATCGTCGTGCCCATGCCCTTGTAGCGGATGTCGCGGCACGAGGTCTCGAAGATGCGCAGGTTGGCCAGCTTGATCGCGCAGACCAGCCGGTTCTCGATGTACGAGAGCGACCGGTCCATCTTGTACGGCCAGGTCACTTCCTCGTCGGCGCGGGTGCGGGCGTAGAACTCGCCGATCGTCTCGGCGGCCATCTTGGACGCGACCTCGCCCGACGCGTGCCCGCCCATCCCGTCGGCGACGATGAAGAGCTGCTCGTCCTCGATCAACGAGAAGTAGTCTTCGTTGTGGGTCCGCTTCATCCCCACGTCAGTCTTGGCGGCGTAGCGGATCTTCATGAGCGGGCCGATGCCGGAGGGGTCCCCGTGGAGGCGATCGACGCCGGCCGCAACCACGGCGTGGTGACGACGCCGAGGATGCGCGACCGCGCGCGAGGCGCGCCATGGGGTAGCGCCCACGACGACGCGGCCGAGCGCGCGCAGCGCGCGAGCAGGCCCGAATCGAAAATGATTCCCACGGCCAGAGTCTAGGTTGGGGTGCAAACCCCCGTCAACTGATGCCCCTCGTCTTCGGCCTTGGGCGCCTCCGCCGCGCGGTCGCTCGGGTGGCCGGCGCGAGATCACCGCCGCACGCGCGAGGTACCATCCCGGCCGTGTTCGCGGAGATCTTGACCATCGGCGACGAGCTCACCCGGGGTGAGATCGTCGACACCAACAAGGCCTGGCTCGCCGGGCAGCTCTGGGACCAGGACGTGACCGTGCGGTGGATGACGAGCTGCCGCGACGATGTTGCCGACCTTCGCCGGGCGATCACCACCGCCGCGGGCCGCGCCGACCTGGTGCTCACCTCCGGCGGGCTCGGACCCACGGAGGACGATCTCACCTGCGACGTCGTGTCCGAGGCGGCCGGCGTCGAGGTCACCATCGACGAGCCGGCCCGCGCCCGCCTCGAGCAGCTCCTGGCCAGCCGCGGCCGCCCCGTGGACTCCATCAACCTCCGCCAGGCGCGGGTGCCGGCGGGCGCCCGGGTGCTGGCCAACCCGGCCGGCCTCGCCCCCGGCTTCGAGATCCCGGTCGGCGGGGTGCCGGTCGTCTGCCTGCCGGGCGTGCCGCGCGAGCTGCAGGCGATCTACGCCGCCGGCCTGCGCGCCCGGGTCGCCGAGCTGCGCGACGCCCGCGGCGCGGCGCCCCGCATCGCCCGCCGCATCTACCGGGCCTTCGGCCGCGGCGAGTCGCAGTACTCGCAGGCCCTGCGCGGCGCCATCGACGGCGTCCCCGGCGCGACCTTGCACTACCAGGTCAAGTTCCCCGAGACGCTCGTCAAGGTGGTCGTCAAGGACCCCGACGGCGCCGCCGCCGCCGCGCGCCTCGAGGCGATCGACGCCGAGGTGCGCGCGCGCATCGGCCGCCACGTCTACGCCACCGGCGACGACAACCTGCCGATCGTCGTCGGCCGCCTCCTGCTCGCGCGCGGCGCCACCATCGCCACCGCCGAGTCGTGCACCGGCGGCCTGCTCGGCGCGCTGCTCACCGAGCTGCCCGGCTCGTCCGGCTACTTCCTCGGCGGCGCGATCACCTACGCCAACGCCGAGAAGGTGCGCCAGCTCGGCGTCGCCCAGGCGACCCTCGACCGCGACGGCGCGGTCAGCGAGGCGACCGTGCGCGAGATGGCCCACGGCATCCGCGCGCGCACCGGCGCGTCGATCGGCGTCGGCATCTCCGGCATCGCCGGCCCCGGCGGCGGCTCGGCGGAGAAGCCGGTCGGCACCGTCTGGCTCGCGGTCGAGCAGGGCGACGCGCCGGCCACCACCTTCAAGATGATGTGGCCCGGCTCGCGCGATCAGGTCCGCACGCTCGCGGCCTGGTGGGGCCTCGAGCTGGTCCGCCAGGCGCTCGGCGCCGACGGAGCCGCGTCGTGAGCACCGGCAACCCCGGCGGCGCCGGCGGCGAGCGCCCCGCGGGCCGCCGCCTCTTCGTCGGCGTGCCGGTCGCGCCGGCCTGCGCCGAGCAGCTCGCGGCCGCGTGCGAGTCGCTGGCTCGCCGCGCCCAGGCGCAGGGCGTCCCGCTCCGCTGGGTCGCGCCCGCCAGCTACCACGTGACCCTCAAGTTCCTCGGCTGGACCCGCGCGGAGACGATCCCGGCCATCGCCCTGGCGCTCGACCGCGCCGCCGCCGGGGTCGAGCCGTTCCGCTGGAAGGCCGCCCGCCTCGGCGCCTTCCCGTCGACGGCGAAGGCGACCGTCGTCTGGGCCGGCGTCGAGGACGCCACCGGCCTGGTCGCGCTCGCCGCGAACCTCGAGCGCGAGCTCGCCGAGCTCGGCTTCCCGCGCGAGTCGCGCCGCTTCCACGCGCACGTCACGCTCGCGCGCGTGCGCGAGCCGCGCGACGTCTCCGACGTGCTCCTGCCGCTGTCGGAACAGGCGTTCAGTGTGACACGTGTCGATTCCTTGCACCTCGTGGAAAGCCTAACGAAGTCGACAGGTTCAGAGTACGTTTCGATCGCCCGCCGGCCGCTCGGAGGGGCCGGATCGGCCTCCGGGCGTCAGACTGGGGCCGTACAACCGGCCTCGTTCGACACCGCTCCCGGCACGGACGACGGCTGGGATCGCGGCCATTCCTGAGACCCGGAGACGTCATGGCCCAGAAGGATTCCCCCTCCACCTCCGCCCCCTCCACGGGCGCCCCCGCCACCGGCTCCGGCCCGGTCCACCGCGAGCCCGCTCGCGATCCCGGCCGCGACAAGGCGATCGACCTCGCGCTCGGCGCGATCGAGAAGCAGTTCGGCAAGGGCTCGATCATGCGGCTCGGCAAGGACGCCGTCGAGAAGGAGGTCCAGGTCATCCCGACCGGCTCCCTCGGCCTCGACATCGCGCTCGGCATCGGCGGCCTGCCGCGCGGGCGCATCGTCGAGATCTACGGCCCGGAGTCGAGCGGCAAGACGACGCTCACCCTCCACGTCGTCGCCGAGGCGCAGAAGCGCGGCGGCGTGTGCGCCTTCATCGACGCCGAGCACGCGCTCGACGTCGGCTACGCCAAGAAGCTCGGCGTGAAGACCGAGGAGCTCCTGGTCTCGCAGCCCGACTTCGGCGAGCAGGCGCTCGAGATCGCCGACATGCTCGTCCGCTCGAACGCCGTCGACGTGGTGGTGATCGACTCGGTCGCCGCGCTGACGCCGAAGGCCGAGCTCGAGGGCGAGATGGGCGACGCCCACGTCGGCCTCCAGGCCCGCCTGATGAGCCAGGCGCTGCGCAAGCTGACCGCCGCGATCTCGCGCTCGCGCACGACCGTCATCTTCATCAACCAGATCCGCATGAAGATCGGCGTGATGTTCGGCAGCCCGGAGACGACCACCGGCGGCAACGCGCTCAAGTTCTACGCCTCCGTCCGCCTCGACATCCGCCGCGTCGGCGCGATCAAGAAGGAGGAGGACATGGTGGGCAACCGGACGCGCGTGAAGGTGGTCAAGAACAAGATGGCGCCTCCGTTCAAGGAGGTGGAGTTCGACATCCTCTACGGCACCGGCATCTCGAAGGAGGGCGACCTGATCGACCTCGCCTCCGAGGCCGAGATCGTCGACAAGAGCGGCGCGTGGTTCTCCTTCGCGGGCGAGCGCATCGGCCAGGGCCGCGAGAACGCCAAGCAGTTCCTCCTCGAGCACCCGGCGACCATGGCCGCCATCGAGGCGAAGCTGCTCGCGCACCACAACATCAAGCGCATCGGCGTCGACGTCGCCGAGCCGGAGCCGTCCGCGCCCGCGGCCTCGCCCTCGGCGGAGGACCGCTCGCGCCCGACCGCGGCTCGCCCCGCCGGCGCGTCGGCCCCGGTCGCGCCGCCGCCGACCAACGGCCGCCGTCCGAACGCCTGAACAGGGCTGGCTCGAGGCCCCGTCGAGGGGCCCGCGCCGGGCCAGGCGATCGATCGCGCACGCACGCGTCGGGCGGCCTCGTCCCTCGGGCCGGCCGGGGAAGCATCCGAGCGGTCGCGCGAGAGTTGCGCCCCGCAGCTTTGGCGCCTGCTCGCTTCACGGCATCACGAAGCAGGCCGACATCGGCGTCGGGCTCCCACTGCGACAGCGCTCGTCGACCCCGGTCCGGGGCGACTGACCACCAGCCGGGAGCGTGAGCCATCTCCGATCTCGCATCGATGTTGATGTCCTGTAACAAGAGGCAGCCTGACCGCTGCCTCTTGGCATTTCGTGCGACATTCCAGTGACTTAGCTGCGACACTGCGACAGCGTCGCGCGTCCGCGTTCGTCGTCGCGCCGACGTCGCACACGTCGCACCCGAGCACCAGAGGCATCGGTGACCGGACCCAAGTCCGCAGAAAATATGGCTGATCTCGGGTGCGACACTGTCACCCAGATCTTGCTTTCTCCGTTCCTTTGCGCGATGACTCCCGTCAATCAGGCCGGGCAACCGAAATCCCGCCTGTCGCATAGCAACCTAAGGGAGGCTACCTAATGTCGCGCTACCGTTCGCAAGGCATCCTTGCGGTTGGTTTCGGGCTCGCCGCCGCCGCGTGCGGCCGGCCGGATCTGAACACGGATCTCCGGCCCGAAGGGCCGCCTGACGTCCTGGCGGTCATGACGCAGAATCAGATCGACGTCGACGGAAACCCGCTCACGGAGAGCGCGCTCCGCTGCAAGTACGTCGACGGCAAGAAGGACCCGAAGGCGCCCGGCTTCGTCGGTGATCCGATCACCGGCGGCAGCGTGGTCTGCCCCGACAACGAGTCCGACTTCACGCCCGCCACCGTCGATCCTCGCCTCGTCGACGGCCAGCCGTGGGCGGTGCGCATCATGTTCGACGAGCTGCTCGACGGCGACCGCGTCGAGACCCTCGATTGCGACAGCGAGGGCGTCTGCCAGGGCACCCTGTCCGAGACCCGGCCGGTCACCCTCAAGTGCGGTGACACGTCGATCCGCTACTACGAGAACCCGTCCGACGATCCCGACACCCAGGCGATCGACCGGTACCGCTCGTTCTACGTGCCGAACGGCAACAACGTGACGTTCCCGCTCGGGCCGTCGATCTACGTGCAGCCGAAGCCGGAGGAGCTGGTCTTCCCGACCGGCTCGATGTGCTCGATCACGATCGACCCGACCAAGGTCGTCGACAAGGACGGCAACCCGCCGCCCGACGGCGATCTCGTCACGAACTTCCAGATCGCGCCGCTGACCCTCCTCGCGATCGACCCGGCCGACGCCGCGACGCCCGCGACGATCTCGCCCGACCCGAACACGGCGGGCGCGGCGGCGTTCGTCTTCAACGCGACGCTCGACGAGAAGTCGGTCGACCCGGAGGCCTTCACGATCGACGGCCCGGAGGGCCCGGTGCCGACCGCGGTCTTCGTCGACGGCTACAACGTCGACGGCGACGCGATCTACGTGCTGCCCGACACCGACACCGGCATCTTCCAGCCGGGCATGTACACGGTGACCATGGCGCCGACCCAGCTCGCGGAGGTCAACGGCGGCACGCTCGACGTCACCGAGCAGCAGGTGACCCACTTCCAGGTCGCCTTCGCGAAGATCGGCCAGACGTCGGGGACCAACTTCCCGGCCAACGGCCAGATCGTGATCAGCTTCAACAACGCGATCGACCCGTCGACCCTCGACACCACGCTCGGCGGCGCCGACCTCGAGTTCTTCCAGACGGCCCCGGCGACCACCCCGCCGAACATGCCGATCCCGGCGATGGTCATGGTCGGCAACAGCCCGGCCGGTTCCGGCCTCGACAACGTGCCCGGCAACGCGATCATCATCACGCCGACCGCGCCGCTGGGTGTCGGCACCTACGTCGTCCGCTTCAAGGCCGGCGCGGAGATCAAGGACGTGGGCGACGCGCACACGGCGCACTTCACGACGCCGCTGGCGCTCACCTACAAGGTCACCGCGGCGGGCCGGACCGCCACCGCGGCGCGCGCGGCGCGCATCGCCCCGGCGTCGTCCACCACCACCACCGCCTTCTGAGAGGAGCACGAACATGAAGCGCATCGGCATCTCGTTCGTCATGGGCCTGGGCCTCCTCACGGCGGCACAGGTGATCGGCCAGCACGACGCGTACGCGCAGAGCAACCAGACCGGCGCGGTCCGCGGCCGCATCATCGACAAGAAGACCAAGGAGCCGATCATCGGCGCCACGGTCGTCGCCACCGGCCCGGCCCTCCAGGGCCAGCAGGCGGAGATCACCGACGAGTCGGGCAACTACCAGATCGAGAACCTGCCGCCCGGCAACTACGTCCTGACCGTCTACTACAACGACGCCCAGTTCAGCCGGCCGAACGTCACGATCGAGCTCGGCAAGCAGGCGTTCGTCCAGGTCGCGATCGACTCGCAGGCGGCCGCCGGCGAGACCATCGAGCTGACCGGCCGCGCCCCGATCGTCGATCAGGGCTCGACCAAGACCGGCACGACGATCACGGACGAGTACACGACCCACATCCCGGTCGGCCGCACGTTCGGCGCGGTCCTCGGCACCGCCGCCGGCACGCAGAACGACCAGTACGGCGTGTCGTTCTCCGGCGCGACCTCGGTCGAGAGCACGTACATCGTCGAGGGCCTCAACACGACCGACACCGCGTTCGGCGGCCAGTCGACGAACCTGCCGAACGAGTTCGTGCAGGAGACCGAGGTCATCGCCGGCGGCTACAACGCCGAGTTCGGCCGGTCGACCGGTGGCGTGGTCAACGTCGTCACCAAGCAGGGTGGCAACCAGTTCCACGGCTCGGTGTTCGCGTACTACACGCCGGGCCAGCTCGTCGCCGACGCCGACTCGATCGTGCGGCAGGCGAGCGCCATCGGCCACGAGACGAACCTGAACTACGACGCGGACGTCGGCGCCGAGATCGGCGGCCCGATCATCAAGGACAAGCTCTGGTTCCACGTCGGCATCAACCCGTCGTACTCGAAGTCGACGGTGACGCGCATCATCTCGCGCAACGTCGACAAGAACCAGGACGGCGAGCCCGACGTCGACCCGGACAACGGGCTCGAGGTGACGGAGGAGGTGTCGCGCAACGACATGTCCACGAGCACCCGGACCGGCTACTTCACCGCCAAGATCAACGGCGCGCTGAGCCCGGACCACCAGTTCCAGATCTCGGCGTTCGGCAATCCGACGTCGACGCCGCGCGCCTTCTACATCTACACCGGTGATCGCTACGCCCAGCTCTACGCGCTCGACGAGGGCTCGTACGACGGCTCGATCAAGTGGACGTCGAAGTTCGCCGACAACAAGACGCAGATCGACGCGGTCGCCGGCTACCACCGCGCGTACAACAACCAGTTGCCGTACTTCCAGACCGGCTACAACGGCGGCGACACCGACCTGCTCAACTTCAACTACACGCGGCAGCTCTCGGACTTCCGCCAGTTCGAGGCGAACCTCTACCCGGTGCCGGGCGTGAACACGCTGCCCGGCATCGTCGGTGGCTGCGACGACCAGAACCTCGATCCCAACGACCCGTACCCGATGATCGACAACTGCCCGGTGCTGGGCTACTCGCTCAACGGCGCCGGCTACCTCGAGCAGCGCGACAACGACCGCCTGTCGGGGCAGATCTCGCTGACCCAGCGGGTCAGGCTCGCCGGTCACCACACGTTCAAGGCCGGCCTCGACGTCGAGCAGACGACGTACGACTCGCACCGCGGCTACACCGGCGGCGCGTTCTGGCGGCAGAGCTCGCCGTTCACCGGCTCGTCGACCTCGGGCGTGTGGAGCAAGCGCACGCTGCTCGTCCCCGACGCCACCAACGGCACCACGCCGTGCCTCGGCGGCACGACGATGTGCAGCGAGGCGGGTCCGGTCGAGGAGGACGCGGGCGGCATCTCGGCCGACACCGCGAACCTGAGCGTCGCCGGCTACCTGCAGGACTCCTGGCAGATCTTCCCGAACCTGTCGCTCAACGCCGGCCTGCGCTACGAGCAGCAGAGCGGCGGCGTCGCCAAGTTCCTCCAGGGCACGACCGACCCGGGCACCGGCGAGACGGTCCCCGACACCGCGTTCACGATCAAGAACATGTGGGCGCCGCGCATCGGCGTCATCTACGACCCGACGCAGGAAGGCCGCGCGAAGATCTTCGGCCACTGGGGCCGCTTCTACGAGGCGATCCCGATGGACATCAACGTCCGCGCCTTCGGCGGCGAGATCATCAACTTCGCGCAGATCCGCCCGGCGGAGAGCGCGTCGGACACCCGGCCGATCTGTCCCCAGGCCGCGGGCGCGCAGACGGTCGACGTGCTCGAGAGCTGCCCGGTCTACAACCCGGCCTCCTCGCAGTCGGGCGGCGGCATCGAGATCGTCGCCAACTCGACGCGCGGCCAGTACATCAGCGAGGGCATCCTCGGCGCCGAGTACGAGCTGATGCAGGACTTCAAGATGGGCGTCAACTACGTCCATCGCAACCTGCCGGTCGCCATCGAGGACATGTCGACGGACGGCGGCACGACCTACTTCGTCGCCAACCCGGGCGAGAACTTCGACGACGAGGCGGCCGACTGGGACAAGAAGGCCGACGACGTGATGGCGACCGACCCGGACCTCGCCGACGTCTACCGCACCCGCGCGAGCAACCTGCGCAGCATCAAGAACCTCGACAAGCCGCAGCGCAACTACGACGCCATCCAGATCACGGCGAACCAGCGCTTCTCGAAGAACGCGATGCTGCTGGCCTCGTACACGTACTCGCGCAGCTTCGGTAACTACCCGGGCCTCTTCTCGACGGAGACCGGGCAGCTCGACCCGAACCTGACCTCGATGTACGACCTGCCGGACCTGATGGCGAACCGCTACGGCCCGATGGGTCTCGATCGCCCGCACAGCCTCAAGGTCGACGGCTTCTACCAGTTCGACTTCAAGAAGGCGGGCCTGCTCATCCTGGGCGCGAGCTTCCGCGGCCAGTCGGGCATCGCGCACAACACCCTGGCCGGCCACTGGGCGTACGGCCTCGACGAGTCGTACCTCCTGCCGCGCGGCTCGGCGAACCGCTCGCCGTTCACCTGGACGGCCGACCTGCAGGTCGACTACGGCCGCAAGATCAACAAGACGCAGTCGCTCGAGGCGTTCGTCGACGTGTTCAACCTGTTCAACAACCAGGCCGAGCTGGACGCCGACGAGCGCTACACCACGAGCAACGCGAACCCGATCGTCAACGGCGACGCGAGCGACCTCAAGCACTCGAAGACGCTCGACGTGAGCGGCATGCAGGTGAACTCGTCGCCCGTGCTCGACAAGAACTACGGCAACCTGAACGACCGGCAGGCCCCGCTGTCGGTGCGGTTCGGGCTCCGCTACACGTTCTAGTCGCGCGCGAGCCGAGGTGAGGATGGCGGGGCAGCCGGGAGGCCGCTCCGCCTTCGTGTTTTCGGTGAGTTGCGACGCGGTGGGCGGACGTTAGACCGGCGGGTGGTGGCCGCGCGTCAGCAGCGCATGACCATGACGGTGCGGTTCGAGGACCATCCGGGGTTCCATCGGGAGGCGCTGGCGGGGGCCGCGGGCGCGGCGGTGGTCGGAGCGGGCTGGGCCGCGCTGTCGTCGTCGCCGTGGGCGGCGCTCCAGGGGGCGGCGGTCGGGCTGGCGATCGGCCTCGGCGCGGTGCGCGGCCGGACGCGGGCGCTGTCGACGGGGCTCGGGCTGGTGGCGGTGGCCGGCGGCCTGCTGGCGGTCCACGGCGGCGCGGGGCT
>DASZXE010000777.1:0-5350 GCA_035546475.1 Kofleriaceae bacterium | reverse complement strand
CGCGACGGGGCCGGCATCGCCGGTGGCGGCCGTTGCCGGCGGCGCCGCGGTCGGCCCCGAGGTCGGCGACGTCGGCGACGTCGGCGTCGGCGGCGTCGGCGCGGCCGCGTGACGATCACCGCCGCAGGCGGCGAGCAGGCTCACCAGCAGGAAGGCGGCGGAGCGCATCATCGGCGAGGCTATAGCAACGCACGACGCGCCGCTTCGATCAGCGCCCCGCCGCGCCCCAAGGCGACCGACGCGCAGCCCGCCCGCGGAGCGCGCGGGCGCCGGCGCGGATCGCTCGCAGGGTCGGCCGGAATACCGCCCCGCGCTCGACCGGCGCGTGCAACTTCGATCGCTCGGCTGGTGGTGCGCGCCTCACAAGCGCATTCTGGCCAACCCGGTCAGTGCGTGTGCGAGGGGTCGTCGCACGGCGCCGGCCCGTCGTGCGGCCGGTCCGGATCGCCGTCGTGCCCGCGCGGCTCGACGTCGGCCAGCGGCTCGTCAACCTCGCCGGCCGCCTCGCGCGCGTCCGCGTCGGCGGCCGCCTGCCCGACCAGCCCGCCAGCGGCCACCAGCGCCGCCATCTGGTCGGGCGCCATGCCCGGCACCAGCCCGGCGCGCGCCAGCGCCGCGACGTAGTACGCGTCCTCGCGGCGCGCCTCCAGGTCGCCGGTCGTCACCGCGGCCTCGAGCGCGCGCTTGAGGTCGCCGACCAGCCGCGACGGCGCCAGCGCGAACGCCTCCATGATCGCGTTGCCGACGCCGCCGGGCAGCGGCGGCAGGCGCGCGTCCTCCTCGGCGAGGCGGTCCATGCGGTCGGACAGCGCGCTGATCTGCGCGAGGATCTGCTGGCGCCGCCCGGGCCGCTTCGACGTGATGTCGGCCCGCGACAGGTCGAGCAGGTCGCGCAGGTGCGGCGCCATCTCGCGGTGGAACCGGCGCACGGCGCTGTCGCTCCACTGGTCGCTGTACTGGCTCGAGCGCAGGTGGTGCTTGATGAGGAACCGGACCGTCTTGCGCTGGTCGCGGTCGAACGGCAGCCGCTGGGCGATCTTGTCGAACATGCGCGCGCCGACCTCGGCGTGGCCGTGGAAGTGCACGCCCTCGGCGGTGAAGGTGCGGGTCGGCACCTTGCCGATGTCGTGCAGCAGCGCGGCCCACCGCACGAGCGGCCGCCGCACCGACTGCTTCACGACCTGCCGCGTGTGGTTCCAGACGTCCTTGTGCTGGCGGCCGGTCTCCTGCACGAGGTGGACGGTGGCCTCGAGCTCGGGGAAGAGGATCGCGAGCATGCCGGTCGCGCGCATCCACTCGAGCGCGACGTCGACGTGGCGGCCGAGCAGCGCGCCCTCGAGCGCCTGGCGGACCTCGACCGGGCCGGCGCCGGCGATGGCGGCGGCGGTGTCGGCGGCGGCGGCGGTGACCGCCTCGGGGGGCAGCTCGCCGTCGACGCCGATCGCGCCGGCGATGTCGAGCAGCAGCACCGGGTTGGCCTCGGCCCAGGCGTGGATGCGCGCGCGGGTGTCCGGTGAGTCGGACAGCCGGAGGATGGCGCTGGGCTCGGTGGTGGTGTCCATGGTCGACAACGGCGGGCGAGCTTCGTAGCGGCGTGGCCGGGCGCCGTCAAGGCTGGTCTGGCACGGGTGTGGGTCGCGGCGCCAGGAACGTCGTCGATCGACGACAAGTCGTTGGTACGAGACGTGCTCCCGCGTCAGCCCGCCGTGAACGGACGTATCACCAGCCGCCACCTGCCCATCGCGGAGAAGTCGTGCCCGGGCATCGGTGACCTGTACCGCGAGCTGAGTGACAAGAATGACAAGCCCGCGACTTTCTTGCAGCTTCTCTGGATCTACGAGGGCCGCCGCGCCGCCGCGCGCCAGGCGCCCCGCCGGTCCCCCTCGCGTCGGACCCGCTAGGCCGGCAGCGGCCGGCGCAGGTCTGACCGTGGCAGATCGATCCGCCACTGCGCCAGCCTGTCTCAGCGGCGCCGGCCAGAATGTGCGGCGCGCCGCGGACGTTCTCTCCCGGTGGCGACACCGAACGAGCTTCGATCTCCGGGGACGGGCCGGTTGAGCGCGCGCCCGATCGGGGTGTTCGACTCGGGGATCGGCGGGCTCACCGTGGTCCGCGCGCTGCGGGCCCGGCTGCCCGGCGAGGGCATCGTCTACCTCGGCGACACGGCGCGGGTGCCGTACGGCTCGAAGAGCCCGCGGACGGTGGAGCGCTACTCGATCGCCTGCCAGCGGTTCCTCCTCGATCGCGGCGTCGACCTGGTGCTGATCGCGTGCAACACGGCCTCGGCGAACGCGCTCGAGGCGCTGCGGGCGGCGAGCCCGGTGCCGGTGATCGGCGCCGTCGAGCCGGGCGCGGCGAGCGCGGTGGCGGCGTCGCGCGGAGGGCACATCGGCGTGATCGGCACGCTCGGCACCGTCCGCTCGGGCGCGTACGAGCGCGCGCTGGCGGCGCGGGCGCCGGGCGCCACGATCACGGCGATGGCGTGCCCGCTGTTCGTGCCGCTCGCCGACGAGGGCTGGACCGACGACGACGTCGCCCACGCGGTCGCGCGCCGCTACCTGCGCACGCTGTTCGAGCGGGATCCGGCGATCGACACGCTCGTGCTCGGCTGCACGCACTATCCGCTGCTGCGCGGCGTGATCGCGGCGACCGCGCGCGAGCTGACCGGCCGCGACGTCGCGATCGTCGACTCGGCGTCGGCGATGGCGGAGGCGGCGGCGGCCGCGCGCGCGGCGGCGAGCCGGCCCGAGGCGCCGCCCGCGATGGCGGACGCCCGGCCGGGTGCGCTCCACTGCTTCGCGACCGACACGTCGCGGCTCGACGAGCTGGCGCCCCGCTTCCTCGGCGAGGCGGTCGGCGGCTTCGAGCTCGTCGACCTGTAGCGGGCGGTCGCCGTCGCGAGCCGGTCAGCCCGCGGCGCGGGTCTCTTCGGCCCGGCGGCGGCGCATCACGTCGGTGACGGTCGACGCCTTCTTCAGCTTGTCGCCGATGATCTTGTCGTCGACCGGATAGTCGGTGCGGAAGACCAGGCCGTCCTCGTAGAGCTCCTCGCGCGCCTCCTCGTCGTCGAGGAAGAGGGTCGCCTTCTTGCCCTTGTACGGCTGGTTCTTGAGGCCGGGGACCTTGCCCTGCAACCACGGCATCAGGTCGCCGAGCACCTTCGCGCAGGCGGCCAGGTCGTCGTCGAGGCCCTCGAACAGCTCGGGGAAGCGCTCGCGGAAGCTCGCGCCGTCCTCGCCGCTGTCAGCGACGACCGCCCGCAGCGCGAGGCGGAGCAGCAACGCGTCGTCGGCGAAGCTGGCGACCGCCTCGTTGCGATCGGACACGAAGTCGTTGGGGGACACGACGTAGCAGATCGCACCGGCGGCGATCTCACGCGAGCTGCGCGGCAGGTTCTCGTCGTCCATCGCGTCGAACGCGATCTTCAGGTCGTGAGGCAACGAGACCAGCCAGCTCTTGAACAGCTCCACGAACCGCGCTTCCGGGGTCGACACGAACACACTCTTTGGCAGGGCCTCCGCAGCAGAGGCCGGGTGATGGGTCGGAGCCAGGATGGCCCCGCGCGTGGCTTACCAACCCACGGCCCTGATTACAACCCCCGTCGGCCCGCGCGCGCTGCTCGAACCGCGCTCGCTCGCGGCCGCGCGCCGCGGGGAGCGCACGGATAACGCCGGCGCTGCGGCGCCGGACGGCGATCGCGCCGTCGGTGACCCGTGATACGTTGAGTCCCGGCGCCGTGGCGAAGCGTTCCCCCATCCTCGGCTACAACCACAACGTCCGCTACCGCGGGCTCGTGTTCCACGTGCAGACCGAGGACTCGGGGATCATCAATCCGCACGTCTTCTCGCACCTGTTCCACGGCGGCGTGATCCTGTCGACGCGCAAGCTGGTCTACGACCCGGACGCGACGGAGGAGGTGGTGAAGGCGCTCATGCAGGCGCAGCACAAGGCGGTGCTGAAGGACCTGCGGCGCGCGCTGTTCGACGAGAAGATCGACCAGTACCTGGGCGGGACGCCGGGGCTGTTGCCGCGGGAGGCGGTGGCGGCGGAGGGCGGCGAGGCGGGCGCGGCTGCGGGCGCAGCGACGGTGCCGAGCGCGCCGCCGGTGGCGCCGGAGCTGGCGGCAGAGCTGGCGGCCGAGCCGGTGGTCGAGCCGGTGGGCGAGCCGGTGGCGGCGGCGATCCCGCTCGAGGCGGTGCCGGAGTCGCTGGCGCCGCCCCGCTCGGCGTCGACGACGTCGACCGGCGAGGTCGCGATCATCACGTCGGCGCTGATGCCGGAGATGGCGCAGCAGCGGCCGGGGTACGTCCCACCGCCCGAGGCGGTCCAGGCGGTCCCCGAGCCGGTCCACGCGGTCCCCGAGCCGATCTTCGCGGTCCCCGAGCCCAGCCACGCCGTCCCCGAGCCGATCGACGCGGTGCCCGAGCCGCTCCACGCGGTCGCCGAGCGGAGCCACGCGGTCCCCGAGCCGAGCCACGCCGCACGCTCCGCGGCGTACGCGACGCCGGCGGTGCCGACGACCACCACCCTCCCCGACTCGTCGCCCGTCGTGGTCGCCGTCGCGCGCGAGCCGTCGGCGCCCGCGATCGAGGTCATCGAGGCGCTCGAGCCGCTCTCCGAGGACGACCTCATCGACGACGACGCGCAGCCGTTCGAGCTGGCGCCGTCGACCGGTCGGCCGTCGACGATGCCGCCGCCGCTGCCGGAGCTCGACCTCGACGAGGAGATGCCGTTCGGCAGCATCACGGCGCGCACGCCGCCGCCGCTCGGCGTGATCGACGAGACCGAGCGCGTGCCGGTGATGGGCTTCGCCGAGGCCAGCGCCGCCGCGGCCGCGGGCGCCGCCGGCGTCGAGCCGGAGCTGCCGCTGCCCGAGCCGCGGCCGTACCCGCGCGAGCCGCGCCTCACGCCGGTCCGCTTCGACACGCCGCGCCTCGACCGCGCCGACACCGCCGTCGATCCGATCCTCCCCGAGCCGATGCTGCCGCCGCCGCGCGCGGACCTGCTGCCGTCGGCGGAGCCGCTGCTCCCCGAGCCCTCGCGCGTCGCCACCCCGACGCCCGCGCGCGTCGAGCCGGGCCGCAGCGGGCCGTTCTCGCCGGTGCGGGTCTCGTTCGTCTCCGCCCGCGGCCCGGCGCCGACGATGGAGCCGCCGGTCGAGCGGCCGCCCGCGGTGCCGGAGCCGATCCCGCCGACCCACGACCCGCGCGGCCCCTACGACGTCGTCCCGCTCGACGCGATCGAGACCCCGCCGGGCGGCGTCGCGTCGTTCGCCGACGACCTCTTGCCGCCGCCGCTGCCTCCGCCGCCACCGCTGCCCGCGCGCGGCGCCCCGTCGCCGGGCGCCACC